>CATJWA010000076.1 GCA_949744025.1 uncultured Eubacteriales bacterium | reverse complement strand
ATTAAGGCTGAGCCTGTTTCAGTCCAACCGGAGGCAGCCACCGCTCCCGAGCCTGTATCCGCCGAGGAGCCGGAGGAGCCTGAACCCCCGCGTTTTGCCGAGCCGGAAAATCCCGGCTACATCAATGTCATGCAGGTGCTTGTCGAGGAGAAAGCTCCGAAATACATCCAGATGTTCGGCCTGTGCCAGTGCAAGCGCTGCCTTGAGGACGTCAAGGCCCTGACGCTCAACCACCTGCCTCCGAAATACGTCGTGCTCGCCGAGGGAGACCGCGTGCCGCGCCTGACGGTGTACGAGGGCCGTTACGGCAGCGACATAACCGCGCAACTTCTCCATGCCTGCACGGCCGTCATGCAGCGGCCGCACCACGGGCGTTAAACTTGCATCACTAATAATTTTCAATTAAATGCTCTAATTGAAAATTCTGCGCGGAGCGCACGCTGCGCGCAGCGCGGTGTGCCGTCTCACGCAAAATCCAACGCGCCTGTGGCGCTATATCGCGCAGCCGTTGGCGGCTTCGCCGCCTTACGGATGCCGCGTCCCCCTTGCGGGGAAAAGCTTTTCAAGCTTTTTAACGGATTTTGGTATAAACAATCTCCGCCGGCGCTTAAGCGTCGGCGGAGATTGTTTCTTCGGGCGCTAAACTGCGCATTTTCTCTGTATTATTCCTGTGTCTGCACCGCAGCGGCGGGCTCCTCCGGAGCCGTGACGGCCTCGGCCTCCTCAGTCTCTGCTTCGGGGGCTCCCGGGCGCTGATATGAGTGTGTAAGCTGCTCCCACAGGGAGTTGACATTTTCCATGCATATGAAATAAATACTCGTGAGCATATTTTCCTGTATGCCCAGCTCGCCGGCCAGCTCGGTAATCTTATCCCAATCCGCAGCCTCATAGCTTAGCACCAGCTCGTAAAGCTTGCCGCAGCGGCCCTCGCGCCGGAGCAGCGCGGCCTTTATCTCGTCGGAAACCGGCACCTCGGAAAGCAGCTCCTCCAGCGGCGCGGCAATCAGGTAGTTCAGGGTTGAGAACATACCCATCAAATATGCCTCGGACTTGGAAATCGGCATATTCGACGCGTGATTCATCAGCTCGCTGCAAAAATTCGCACGCATGAACGACAGCTTGAGAAATTCCTCCGAGCCGGTGTCGTCCTCGTTGTCCGCGTTGCTCATGCTCAGCAGGTAAATCCACTGCTTGAGCTGTCCAAGACCAAGGGTCATCACAGCCTGGCGTATGGTCGTCGCTCTGTGGCGCAGGGCGAAGTAGGCGGAGTTGACCATCTTCAGCAGACCATAGGACAGGCTCGCATCCGCGGCTATCATCTGCTCTATCTCCTCCACATTCGGTTCGTCGCGCGTTACGGCGACCATAAGGCGGAAGAAATTGCTCTGAATATAAGCGCTGCTGTGCGCCTTCGTCGTCAGGCGTTCGGCAACATAGGTGCCCTCCAGTCCGTCGGGTCCTAAAGCCACGGCCTTATTGTAAAGCTCCTCGGTGTCTACGTGGGTAATTATGCACTTTTTATTCATGCTGCGGGCAATCTCAATCGTGTTGTGCGCGCTTATCTCGCCCGCGTTTTTCATATTTATCTTGATAAAATGGATATCATCCAACAGCGCCAGATAGCGCGGCGCAAACTGGAACTCGTTTACCGCTACGCGGTAGCCCTCCTTGGCGTACTGCCTCACCAGATGCATCGAAAGCGGATGGATTATCACCGCGTCGTCAATTTGTATCACAAGCTCGCTCTTATCAAAAAGACGCGGGGTCTTTTTCATAAGCAGCATCGTTGTAAATGTCATAAAGTTGAGCGTACCCTTGAGCACCTTCGGGCTGTTCTGCGTCAGGAAATTATAGATTGTGTTGGCGGCGGCATATTCAGCGCTCGAGGTTGAGTTGTCGCTGCTGAACGCCTGGTTGGCGCCGTGATAGAGTATCTCATGGCCTATTGTTTTTCCTTCCGTGTCCTTTATCGGCTGCCGCACAATATATCTGCCGCTCATGGCTTCCTCCTTGCTT
>CATJWA010000075.1 GCA_949744025.1 uncultured Eubacteriales bacterium | reverse complement strand
TCCGTCAAGCATAAAGGAAAGGGCGGAGGCTGTATATGCCATGGTATCCGTTCCATGCAGGACAACAAAGCCGTCGTATTTTTCATAGCAGCGCTCAATCTCACGAGCAATCTGCACCCAGTTTTTTACGGATACATTCGACGAATCCAAAAGCTCGTCAAACTCGATAAGCTCCCAGTACGGCATACCATCCGCGCGAAGCTCCGGTGTGGAGGTGAGAACGTCCTCGAGATAGCCCTTCTTCGGAGCGTAGCCGCCGCCTGTGGGCACCATGCCTATGGTGCCGCCGGTATAGATTATAAGAACCCTGCTCATGACAGCTTACTCCAGACCTTCTCATACGTAGCTTCCGCGATTTTCCAGTATTTTTGCATAAGCTCATCCACCTCGCGGTCAAGCCTGTCCGCGTATTCGCGGTCCTTCATAAGGCGCGTGTTTACCCGCACATTCACCGCCGCGCCGTACATCGCGCCCCAGCACATGACCGCGCCGGTGGCCACATCGGATATGACCAGAGCGCTGCACTTGTCAGAAAGCCTCCGGTGCAGCTCAATCCCGTCGCAGGCGCAGCGCAGCACCTGCATCGGAGCGTCCGCGGCAAGACGCAGGCAGCGCTCGAGCTCCTCGTCCCTGCTGGGCGCATCCTTTGGAAGGGAATAAGCCCGCGACAAAGGCTCGAATGCCTGCGCGTCCCCGTCGATGAGCGCGACAAGCTTTTCACGCAGCGCGCCGGCCTCGTCGAGTATTTCACCAAGCTCGCTCTCATATTCGGCAAATTTGGGTTTTCCGACAGTCAGTGACCCCGCCATGGAGCACAGCGCCGCACCCAAGGCGGCGGCGAGGGCCGAAGCGCCCCCACCGCCGGGTGTGGCCTGCTTTGAAGCCAGATCCGCGCAGAAGGTTTTTATGTCAGTTTCAGCAAATGTCATTTTGTTCTCCATAAAATTTATTTTGTTCCGAAAATCCTGTCGCCGGCGTCGCCAAGACCGGGCACAATGTAGCCGTGTTCGTTTAGCTTTTCATCCTCGGCGGCAACGAAGATGTCCACGTCTGGATGAGCGTCCTGCATCGCGGCTATGCCCTCCGGTGCAGCAATGATGCACATTAGCTTAACGTGACGGCAGCCGTACTTGTTTTTCAGAAAATCGCAGGCCGCGGCGGCGCTGCCTCCGGTGGCAAGCATGGGGTCAACGACAATGACCTCGCGCTCGGAAATATCGGGAGGCATCTTGCAGTAGTATTCCACAGGCTCGAGCGTTTCGGGGTCACGGTAGAGCCCGATATGGCCCACCTTGGCCGAGGGCAACAGCGCGAGCATACCGTCAACCATGCCCAGACCCGCGCGCAGAATGGGCACCACGGCCAGCTTCTTGCCGGCTATGCGCCGGACAACGGCCTTCGACACTGGCGTTTGAATCTCAACCTCTTCAAGCGGGAGGTCGCGCGTGGCCTCGTAGCACATGAGCATCGCTATCTCGGAGACAAGCTCACGAAACTCCTTCACGCCCGTGGCCTCGTCACGGAGTATGGACAGCTTATGCTGTATCAGCGGATGGTCGAAAACGTATACTGTACTCATGCTGATTTCTCCTTTATCTAAGATTTATTTTTGTTGCTTATCCATTCTCTCCTGCCGCTCACGCTCTGCCTGGGACAGGCGCAGGTATACCGGCAGAAGCTTGTCCGCATTGCAAAGTGGCTTTCCCTCGGCCGCGCGGCAGACGCCCCATGCGCTTTGGAGACGCAGCGGTTCGGGAGCGAGCACGGCGCCGATACCCTGCTGCGTGAGACAATTAAAGCAGAGCTCGGCCCCGTCGCCGGTGACAAACACGCTTTTTTCTGTCTGCTTGAGCTCGTACGATAACTCCTCCAGGGAAACCGCACGGTCGGGGCACAGACGCTCGGGCCGGCCGTGTTCAAAGGTAAACAACGCGTTGTAAACCTGATTACGGCGAGCGTCCATGGCGCAGCAGATTATGCTGCCCGGTGCGGCGCACTCACCGTTCCAGGCCATGGCCTCAAGCGTGGATACGCCCACGGCGGGCTTGTCCGCACCCCAGCACAGGCCCTTGACCGTGGACACTCCTATGCGCACGCCCGTAAAGGAACCGGGACCCTGCGACACGGCGACGGCGTCAATATCGGATATCGTCAGCTCACAGCTTTTGAGCAGGTCCAGCGCCATAGGCAAGAGCGTGCGGCTGTGAGTCAAACCGCTGCACTGAAAATACTGGCTGACGAGCCGTCCGTCCTTTGACAGTGCCGCGGAAGCGGACTTTGCGCTGGACTCAATGGCAAGCATGTACATCCCATTCACTCCTTATGCGCGCCAGGCTCCGGCACGCCGTCTATCTCAATTTTTCGTCCGTTGTCAGAGATTTTTTCGATGCTGACGCTTATCTCGCTGCCCTCAAAGGCGTCGCGGACATTTTCGCTCCACTCCACAGCGCACACGCTGCCGCGGGAGAGGTAGTCCTCCCAGCCGATGTCGAACAGCTCGTCGGCCGAGCCGAGGCGGTACATGTCGAAATGAAACAGCTCACGTGCCCCGGAGTATTCGTTTACTATGGTGAACGTGGGACTGGACACGTGCGCATCTATGCCCATGCCGCGGGCCATGCCGCGCACGAAAGCGGTTTTTCCCACGCCGAGTCCCCCGTACAGCGCGACTACCGAGCCATCCGGCAGAGCTGCCGCCAGTTTTGCTCCCGCAGCTTCCGTCTCGGACTCGCTGTTTGTGAAAATGGTCATATCGTTTCTCCTTGAATACTGCTGTTTCATGTCATTATAACACAGGATGTATGAATATGGAACAGACAAATTTCAAATGAACAGCAAAACATCGGCTCAGGCACAATCGT
>CATJWA010000074.1 GCA_949744025.1 uncultured Eubacteriales bacterium | reverse complement strand
GTCATTAAGGGTCATCCCGTGTTGATGAACCGCCCCCCGACGCTCCACCGCCTCGGTATCCAGGCTTTCGAGCCCGTGCTGGTCGAGGGCCGCGCCTTAAAACTCCATCCCCTGTGCTGCACCGCCTTCAACGCCGACTTTGACGGCGACCAGATGGCCATTCATGTGCCCCTGTCCGCCGAGGCCCAGGCCGAGGCGAGGCTGCTCATGCTCTCCGCCAACAACCTTCTGCGCCCGCAGGACGGCAGCCCCGTCACCGTGCCTACGCAGGACATGATACTCGGCTCGTACTACCTGACCTATACCCGCATCGGCAAGGCCGAAAAGGGCGCGGAAATCGTGTACGTGTCCGACGCGGGCGAAACCGGCCTGCCCGCTGACGAGGTTGTGGACGCGGACGAGTTTCTTGCCGCCAATGCCGCGGCGAAAAAGGAGGGTAAAGCTCCCGCAAGCTACAAGCCGGTGTACTGCTTCGCAAATGTCAACGAGGCCATCATCGCCTACCGTGAGGGCGTGCTCGGTCTGCACGCGCCCATACTCGTGCGCGTAACGAAGAATGTTGACGGCGTGCCCAAATCGAAGATAATCGAGGCCACAGTCGGCCGCATAATCTACAATGAGCCCATCCCGCAGGACCTCGGCTTTGTTGACCGCACGAACCCCGAGACCATGTTCGACTTCGAGGTCGGCGGCGGCAGCAGTTCAATAGGCAAGGTCGGCAAAAAGCAGCTCGGCAAAATAATCGACCGCTGCATCGAAAAGCACGGCTTCACCATAGCCACCGAGGTGCTCGACAACGTAAAGGCCCTCGGCTACAAGTACTCCACCATCGGAGCCATCACCATCTCGATTGCCGACATGACCGTGCCGAGCGCCAAGCACGAGCTCATTCACGAAACCGAGGAAAAGGTCCTCAAGATAGAGCGCCAGTTCCGCCGCGGCTTTATCACCGACGACGAGCGCTACCGCCTTGTCATCGCCGAGTGGGAAAAGACCACCAAGGAGGTCACCGAGGCGCTGCAAAGCGCGCTGGACGAGTTCAACCCCATCTTCATCATGGCCGACTCCGGCGCCCGCGGCTCCATGAACCAGATTCGTCAGCTCGCCGGTATGCGCGGCCTGCTTGCCAACACCGCCGGCAAAACCATCGAGATACCCGTCAAGTCCAACTACCGTGAGGGCCTGTCCGTGCTCGAGTACTTCATCTCCAGCCGCGGCGCGCGCAAGGGCCTGACCGACACCGCCCTGCGCACGGCCGACTCCGGCTACCTCACCCGCCGTCTGGTTGACGTATCCCAGGAGGTCATCATCCGCGAGGACGACTGCGGCACAACCGACGGCATCTGGGCCACCACCGTTTACGACAACGGCCAGGTCGTGCAGACCTTCGGCGAGAGCATCCACGGCCGCTATCCCTCCTATGACGTCACCGACCCCAGCACCGGCGAGGTGCTTTTCACCGCGGACCACATGCTCATGAAGGGCGACGAAAAGGTGCTTGAAGCCCACGGGCTTGACCGCGTGCGCGTGCGCAGCGTTCTCTCCTGCACCGCCCACAGCGGCGTGTGCGCTAAGTGCTACGGTATTAACCTTGCCAGCGGCCAGCCTGTGAACGCCGGAGAGGCCGTCGGCGTAATCGCCGCTCAGTCCATCGGCGAACCCGGCACCCAACTCACCATGCGTACCTTCCATACCGGCGGCGTCGCCGGCGACGATATCACCCAGGGTCTTCCACGTGTTGAAGAGCTGTTCGAGGCCAGAAAGCCGAAGAAGATGGCCGTGCTGGCTGAAATTGGCGGCACCGTCTCCATGGAGGAGACCAAGCGCAACGCAATCTGCGCGCTCACTGTCACCAACGAGGCCGAGGGCGAAACGCGGGTCTATCAGATTCCCTACTCCGCCGGCATTCTCGTCAACGCTGGCGACCACGTTGACATGGGTCAGGAGCTCACCGCCGGCGCGCTCAGCCCGCACGATATCCTGCGAATCCGCGGTGTGGACGATGACGAGTTCGGCCGTGTGGGCGTGCGCTCTTATCTCATACGCGAGGTTTTGAAGGTCTACCGCCAGCAGGGCGTGGACATCAATGACAAGCATATCGAGGTCATTGTGCGCCAGATGATGCGCAAGGTCCGTGTTGAGGAACAGGGCGACACCGAGCTTCTCTCCGGCGCTACGGTAGACGTGGCTGATTTCCGTGAGGCCAACCGCGAGATTGAGCGCCGCAATGCAGCCGGCGAAAAAAATGACTTGGGCGAACCGCTTCGTCCCGCCACCTGCACACAGATACTCATGGGTATCACCAAGGCCTCATTGGCAACGGAATCCTTCCTGTCCGCCGCCTCCTTCCAGGAGACGACAAAGGTACTAACCGACGCGGCAATAAAGGGTAAGGTCGACCACCTCGTGGGCATGAAGGAAAACGTTATCATCGGCAAGCTCATCCCCGCCGGCTCCGGCCTGGACTCCTACCGCGAGTTTGAGACTAACACTGACGAAAACGTTAACGTCGCCGACGCCGATTACGTTGACCTGTCCGCGCTTGTCGGCCGCAGCAACGCGCTGTAAACTTCAATTATTAATACAAAATGAATCCCCCTCAAGGGCGTGCCCGATAAAGAACTTTTGCCCTTTTACCTCACAGGAGCATGACGCTGCGGCGTAATGCTCCTGTCCCTTTGCTCACTTCTGCTGTACTCGGGAGAAAATTCAATTTCACCTATAAAGCTGTAGTGTACGTCTATCCTTTGCATCCTGTGTCCGCTGGATTTATCAGGAGCGTGCACGACTATCTTT
>CATJWA010000073.1 GCA_949744025.1 uncultured Eubacteriales bacterium | reverse complement strand
GAAAAACCTTTGACATTTCTTATGCCTCCTTTATCAGCCAGCCGTCCAGGCAGACGCCGGCGTCGGGGTCAACGTGACGGGCAAAGGCCTCGGGATAGTCCCGCTTCCAGCCGTCCATCTCCTCGTCCGTCACCTTCTCAACCTCGCACAGAAAGCCGCTGACGGCCATGCCGGTGGCGTTCTTGGAGGTGGTGGAGGTGGGGGTGATGCAGTTTATGGCGCCGCCGCGGTCGAGCCAGCCGGGGATGATGGGGTCAAGGCGGCTGCCGTGGTCAACGTAGCAGGTGTGGTCGATGAGCCGCTCGGTGACATACGCTCCGCACAGCACGATGCCGCGCTCGTTGTAGACCTTTACTATGTCGCCGTGCTTTATGCCGCGCTTTTCCGCCTCGCGGGTGCTTATCCAGCAGGGCTCATACTGATAACCGTCCCTGCCGCGAATCTTCATGGTTTCCACCTCGCGGTTCCAGACTATGTCGTCGCACTGGGCATGCATACGCCAGCGGCCGTGGTTGGACATGCAAAGCAGGGGGTATTTCTTCGCGCGCTCGGAGGAAAGACGCTCGTCGTGGCACTCGCTGCTCTCAATCCAATGGGGGACAGGCGGGCGCTCGGGGTCGTCGGGCGTGAACTCGGCAATCTCCGTGGAGTAATATTCCAGCTTGCCGGTGGGGGTGGACAGGGGGTTGTTTTCAGGGTCCTTATAGAAGTCGTACAGGCCGGCGGGAATTTTGTCGAGCTCCTCCTGCGTCTTGCAGGGAACGACGAAGATTTTGCGCCGCTGAAATTCCTCCCAGGTCATGTACTCCTCGCAGCCGGTGGCCTTGTAGAAGAAGCGCACGCGATCTTCCTCAGACATGTTGCCGGTGTAGGCCGCGTAGTACTCGGGGCCCAACTTCTCGGCGACCTTGGCGCACACGTCGAAATCGCTCAGGCTCTCGCCCACGGGAGGACAGCAGGGGTGCTCGAGGTATATCGAGGTGAAGGCGCCGCTGGACATGTCGTTGCCCAGATCGTGCATCTCGTGCTTGGTGACCACGGGGAAGATGATGTCGGCAAAATAGCAGTCGTTCTCCAGCCAGGGGTGCTGGGCGACGATGCACTCAATCGACGGGTCCTGAAACGCCTTCTGGGTGAGATTGCCGTCGTTCCAGCAGGTGACCTGACAGGGTGCGTCTGTCCATATCATATGCACGCGGGAAAGACCGGGCCTTGGGTACTGCATCTTGCGGAACTGGTACTGCTGGGTGGGGTGGCGGTAGTTGTTCGCGTCCGGCTGCTGGCTGGAGGAGAAGCACTGAAGTCCGCGCCATTCGGCGTGGCCGTCGATTATCGCCTTGTGCACGTTGCAGCGAGGGATGAACTGGAGCGGTGCGGGCAGCTTTTTGAACAGGTCTATGAGCTCGGGCGCGCGCTCCTTTTGCGCGTCGTTGAGCTCAAAGCGGCGCATGTTTATGTGGGGCTCCACGTCGCCGTCCACGGGGCGCAGGGCGTCGCATATCGCGGTTATTTTCGGAACAAACTGACCCTGGTAGGGCACGGGATAGTCCCGGTTCCAGAGGTTCCACTCGATAACCTTGGCCTGGTGCACGCCGGGCTTGCCGACGCCGCGCATACCAAGGAGCATAACCTCAAGACGCGCCGGCTCCGAGGAGTACGGTCCGCGGATGTAGGGCCCGCCGTTGCCGTGAAGGATTGAGGCGGTTTTCTCCGCCCAGTCACGGGCCAGGGCCTTGATGGTCCACTCCTTCACGCCGCACTTCTCCGAGGCCCACGCGGGAGTTTTGGGTATGCCGTCCTCGCGGCCGAGGACGTAGTCAACAAACTTGTCGAAGCCGTAGGCGTGCTTGTCGATGTACTCCTTGTCGTAAAGGTCCTCGGTTATCCAGACGTAGGCGATGGCTAATTGCAAAGCCACATCCGTGTTGGGCAGGATGGGAATCCACTTGTCCGCGTGGACCGCCGCGCCGTAGTTGAGGTCGGGGCAGATGTACACGGATTTTATTCCCAGATCCGTCAGCCAGTAGCACAGGCGGCTGGGCATGTGGGAAACCACGCCAAGCGGCGTGACCTCGGGGTCGCAGCCCCAGAACAGCAGAAGGTCAGAGTGCTTGGCTATGTCGGGGTACAGGTTGGCCTGCGGGGCCATTTCCCCGACGGGCTCGCAGCCCCAGACGTACTTCGCGCCCCAGAACCAGCCCTCCCAGGAGTCCATGTTGCGCATTTGCAGCGTGTAGCCGCCCATAAGGGAGAGCAGGCGGTTCGGGCAGCCGTGGGAGGGGGCGACGTTTTTGCCCTCGCCGTGCATGTCGGCCTGGCAGAGCACGGCCTCGGGGCCGTACTTCTCCTTCTGGCGCCGAAGCTCCTTTGCAACTATCTCCGCGGCCTCGTCCCAGGAGATGCGCACATAGCGGCTTTTGCCGCGGTTTTCGGGATGACGCTCGCCGTCAGGATCCCAGTCCACGCGCTTAAGAGGATATTTCACGCGGTTGGGAGAGTACACGCGAGACTTGTAGCCCAGGCCGAAGGGCGTTATCGTCACCCTGTCGGGAGCCTGAAAGGTTTTGCCGCGGGCCTCGATTTTCCATGGATTGCAGTATTTGTCGGTGTACTCCTTGTCGTAAAAGTATGGGCGGATTCGGGTTATCCTGCCGTCGTTTGAGTCAACCTGGCACGGCGCTCCGCTCTCCGGACCCATGAGTGAGAAGGATACGATGTTCTGCTCGTCAGGTAAAAATTTGTTGTCCATATTGTGTCCCCCGTCGCAAATATTTGTATAG
>CATJWA010000072.1 GCA_949744025.1 uncultured Eubacteriales bacterium | reverse complement strand
GCAATCGTGCCCACGGCGACAAGGTCCGCGCAGCGGCTCAGCAGGCAGTCCGCGTCCCCCTCCATGGCGCACAGCAGCTTGAAGGCTACGCCGACGCCGGCAAGGTCGCGCCCGGGATAGGCGCAGCCGGCGCGCTTCGGGTCGATTACGGCCACGGCGGCGGGCAGGGCCTCGGGGCACTCGTGATGGTCGGTTATTATCATGTCAATGCCGAGGGAGGAGGCAAGCTCCGTTTCCTGCACGGCGGTTACTCCGCAGTCCACGGTCACGATAAGGCTCACGCCCTGAGCGTGCAGGCGCTCTATCGCGCCGGAATTGACGCCGTAGCCCTCACCGATACGGTCGGGAATGTAGCTTACGCAGTCCGCGCCGCGAGAGCGCAGATAGTCCACCAGCAGGCAGGTGCTGGTTATGCCGTCAACGTCGTAATCGCCGTAGACGGCTATTTTTTCGCCCGAGTCAAGCGCGGCGCGCAGGCGCTCCACGGCACGGGGCATGCCCGGCATCGTCATCGGGTCGCCCAAAAGCTCGACTCCGCAGTCGATAAAGCGGCGGGCGCGGACGGGGTCGGACAGGCCGCGGCTGTGCAGCACCGCCGCAAGAAGCGGCGAGTAGACCTCGTCCAGAAGCGCCTGCGGCGTAACCGTGTCTCCGTATGGGATTTTCCAGCGGGTATAGCTCATAGCGCAGGTTCCTTGCAGTATTTTTTTCTTTATAATACCTATCCGTACAGTATAGCATTTTTTTATGCCGCGTGCAATACGGAAAAACAATGAATGTTTTAAGCGGTGGGGGAGGCTTTAGGCTTGCAGTATCAGCTCGGCCGCTCTTTGCGGGGTTTCGGCCAGACACAGCGCGCCGGCGGCCCTCAGCTCGGCGGCGCTGCCGTAGCCGTAGAGCACGCCGAGGCAGTCAAGGCCGTTTTCGCGCGCGCCGATAACGTCGTGCTCGCGGTCGCCGACCATAAGGGCGCGGGATTTGTCCGTCACGCCGAGCCTGCCCAGCGTATAGGCCACGACCTCGGCCTTGCGCGTGCGGGTATTGTCCGCAAGCGAGCCGGCGGCGAGCTCAAAGTATCCGGCAAGGCCGAAGTGCTCGAGCACGCGCAGAGCGGTCGGCTCTAACTTCGAGGTGGCCACGGCGAGGCGCCTGCCGGCGCTCAGCAGGGTTTCGAGCATTTCCGGAACGCCGGGGTAGACGCTGTTTTCAAACACGCCCTTCGGCTCATAGTATTCGCGGAACACGCCTATGGCCTCGACCGCCTTTTCGTCGGACAGGCCGCAGAAGTCCCGAAAGCTGTCGCGCAGAGGCGGGCCGACGAATTTCCGGAGCAGGGCAGTGTCGCCGCAGGGCAGGCCGAAGCGCTCCATGGCGTAGGCCGCCGCGTTCATTATGCCCGGGCCGGAGTCGGTAAGGGTGCCGTCAAGGTCGAATAATATCACGTCATATTTCTGCATATTTCAGTCTCCGTTTTTTTATTTGAGGCTGTCCAGGTAGCCTTCCAGTATTAATGACGCGGCCACGGCGTCCACGTTTTTTTTGTGCTGCTTCATTTTGCGGCCGTTGGCGTGCAAAATCGCGTGGGCCTCGATGCTGCTGCGGCGCTCGTCCCAGAGCGTGACGGCAAGACCATGCTTTTCAGTCAGCAGCGCGGCGAAATCGCGGCTGAGCAGGGCGCGCTCACCCTCGCTGCCGTCCATATTCTTCGGCAGGCCCAGCACCAGCGTATGCACGCCGCGGGCCGCGGCCTCGTCCGCGACGGACTGCGCGGAGCTGTCCACGCCGCGGTTTATGATTGTGAACGCCTCGCCGCACAGGGTGGCGCTCGGGTCGGACACGGCAAGGCCGATGCGCCTGTCGCCGTAATCTATGGCCATTACCCGGCCGCTATGGGGCAGAGAACGCGGACAGGGATTGCCGGAAGCCTTGCCTGGGGCGCACGGTAACGTTTCATCTCTTTTATCATCCATGACTGTCACTCCAATCCGAAATACTCCCGCGCCTCGGCGGCCAGGTACAGCGAGCCGGCGCAGCAGACCACGCCGTCCATGCCGGCGGCCCGACGGGCCGTATCTATTGCTTCGGGCAGGCTGCCGCGGACGAAAACGGGCTTGCCGCAGCTTTTAAGCTCCTGTGCCAGAAGCTCGGGGGGCAGGGCGCGTTCGCCGCGCGGGGCGGTGCAGACAAAAACCCCGGCCTCGGCGGCCAGCTCATGCAGAAACGATTTAAAATCCTTGTCGGCCATTATGCCGAGCAGCAGGACGCGGCGGCGCTCGGGATAGTACAGGCGCAGGTTTTCCGCGAGCGAGCGGGCGCACTGGGGGTTGTGGCCGCCGTC
>CATJWA010000071.1 GCA_949744025.1 uncultured Eubacteriales bacterium | reverse complement strand
CACACAGCCCTGCACCAGACTGCCGGCGGCGGGGGCCACGGCGTCCCACTCCGCGGTCAGGTCCAGCGCGGTGGCAAGCTTGTCGTTGGCGCTCAGGGCGATGGTCACCATGGGCTCGGGCAGCACGGCGATGTCCACTTCACCCGCGGCCAGAGCAGTGCGCAGGTCGGCCGGCTGGGCGTAGCTGTTGTCAATGGTCACATCGTCAAGGCCGTTTGCCTGACAGATGTATTTGAATATGAAGCTCGGGTTCTGCGCGGGGGCGTAGACGGTCTTGCCGGCAAGGTCGGATACGGACTGTATATCCTCATTTTCGGTGTTCACCACGAGGTAGAGCACGCCGAGGGTGTTCAGCGCCAGAAGCTGTACCTTGCCCTCGGTCTTGTTGTACAGCGCCGCGGCGGCGTTGGTGGGCAGCGCGGCGATGTCGGTTCCGCCGCTGACCAGAGCGGCGGTGACGTTGGAGGCGTCGGACTCGACGCTGAAGCTGTAGTTGAGAGCGGCCTCGCCCTTTTCGGCGTCGCTTATCAGCTTTGCCATGCCGAAGCCGGTGGTGCCGTTGAGCACCATGACGTTTACGGGCACTTCGCTGTCGGGCTCCGCGGCGGGCTCGGGAGTGGGCTCAGGCGTCTCGGGTGCGGGGGAGGGAGTTTCGGGCGTCCGGACGTTTGTATCCGACGCGGGGGGAACGGCGGAATTAAGGTCGCTGCCGCTGGCGGGGGTCTTGCCCTTGCCGCAGGCCGCCAGACTCAGGGCAAGGCAGAGAATGAGAATTACGGATATTATTTTCGTGTATTTTTTCATGTTAATCACCTCAGATTATTTTTCCTGCTTTTCGGCGTTTGTAATCAGGTTTGAGTAAGCGGTTTTCGCGCTGACGCCGGACAGCCGGCCGATGCGTCCAGACAGCGTGCTTATCACGTCCTGCGGCGCGTCCACGGCCAGGCTTATGATGCTTACGCCCTTTTCACGGTAGGGTATGCCCATCCTGCCGAGAATGTAGGGCGAATAGTCGTGCAGTATGGCGTTGACCCTGTCGGCCATGCCGAGATTTTCGACGATTATGCCTATTACGGCGACTCGGCTCTCCAATAAATCGGACCTCCTTTCAAAAAAACGGCCACATCCCGAAAGATGCAGCCGTTACGAAAAGCATATAAAAAGCCCGTTGAACTGTATCTTTCGCCTCAATGAAATTTCAGCGTCAGAGATATGGTTTTTGTGCGGACATTCCGGCGAAGGCGCAGAAAAATCTTTACCCCGCGAGCATATCCGTAAAAATTATAGCGCAGATAAAAGCAGATATCAAGTGCTTTTGCCTGTTAAATAAAAAACCTGCGCGGAGGACCTCCGCACAGGCTCTAAGCGTTATGCCGGGGAATTTTCCGGCGGCGTCTCTGCCGGCTTTGCGTTGGCCGCCTCCGCCGCTATCACGTCGGGCAGAGGCGTGACAGCGCCGCGGGCCGCGCCGTCGAGGTAGGATACGTTTATCGCAAGGTTCAGGTTCTGCCCGTAGACATAGGTTGCCGCGGTTATTCCGATTGCCTCGCCGTACTTGTTTATCAGCGCGCCGCCGCTGCTTCCGCTGGAGATGGCGGCGCTGAAAAGGATGAAATTCGTGTCGTCCTCAATGCGGGAGGGGTTGCAGATAAGTCCCTGAGTAATTGTGTTCTGGATGCCGAGCGGACTGCCGAAGGCGTAGACCGACGCGCCGCCGGCGTTGGTTTTCGCGTCGCCGAGCTCAAGATAGGAAAACTGCTCGCCCTCGTCCAGACCGCCGATTTTCACCAGCGCCCAGTCGTTGAGGGTGTTGTAGTCGTAAACGCCCTCGAGCGTGTATATCCTGTCCGAGCCGGGGACCGCCACCTTCGCGCTGACTCCGTTTGCCAGCACGTGCCAGCAGGTCACGGCGGTGCCGTCGCCGTCGATGAAGAAGCCGCTGCCGTTGGCCGCGTGCTCGCCCTTTTCGTTGAACAGCTCAATGAAAAACACCGCGGAGGAGCATCTGGAGAAAATCTCCTCGCCGCTCAGCTCCGGCTTTTCGGGCGCGGTCAGCGTCACGGTTTTGCGCTGGGACTCAATCGTCATGCGTCCGGCAATGGCCGCGGCCTCGGCGCGGGAGATGTTGTTATAGGGCAGGAAGCTGCCGCTGTCATCGCTTCCGGTGAGTATGCCGGCCCTGTACAGGCGGTAGACCGCTCCGGCGTAGAATCTGGAGTATGGCACGTCGGGTATGGAGCCGTTTTCCACGGTGTTAATCGCCGCCAGCTCCTCCGCCGGCAGGGCGCGGGCGAGTATGGAGGCAAATTCGTATCTCATGGCGTTGGCGTTGTAGTTGTCGTAAGGCTCCGTGATTATTTTGTTTTCCAGCGCGTAATCAACGTAGGTCTTGTACCAGGGGGAGCTGGCGGGGAAATCGGTGTGCGCGCGGGTGTACAGGCTGTGTATGCGCGCGGCCAGCGCGATGGTCTCGGCGATGGACACATCGCTCCAGGGGCTGTAAAGTCCCTCCTGCGTGCCGCTGACAAGGCCCATGCGGTAGGCGGACTTCACGCTGTCGTAAAACCAGTCTGTGGAGCGCACGTCGGTGAAGGTGTCCTCGGTCCATTCGTTGGCGAGCAGAAAGTGGTCAAACCGCCCTGCGTCCGCCAGAGCCGCGCCGGAGAGTGAAAAAGCAAGAACAATGCAGAGAAAAAAGGATATAAAGCGTTTCATTAAATTACCT
>CATJWA010000070.1 GCA_949744025.1 uncultured Eubacteriales bacterium | reverse complement strand
GTCCAAGAAGCTGGCGGCCGGAGCTGACATAATCGTGCTGGACGTGAAAACCGGAAGCGGCGGCTTTATGAAAACTCTGGACGACGCCCGCGCGCTTGCGCGCGAGATGGTGGACGTGGGCGCGGCCGCGGGGAGAAGGACCGCCGCGGTTATAAGCGACATGGACGAGCCGCTCGGCCACGCGGTGGGCAACGCGCTGGAGGTGCGCGAGGCGATAGGCACCCTGCGGGGAGAGCATGTGGGCGACCTGCTTGAGCTGTGCCTGACCATAGGCTCGGAGATTCTGGTTGCCGGCGGCGCGGCGAAGGATGCGGACGAGGCAAGGACAAGACTGCAAAAGTCCATAGACGACGGCAGCGCACTTGAAAAGCTGGCGGAATTTGTCGAGGCTCAGGGCGGCGACAAGCGCGCGGTGTACGACACGTCTCTGCTTCCGGAGGCCCCTGTGCAGTATGAGGCGATAAGTGAGTGCGAGGGCTATGTGCAGCGCATGGACGCCGAGGGGGTGGGCCTTGTCAGCCTCCATCTCGGCGGCGGACGCGCGACGAAGGAGAGCGTCATCGACCTGTCCGTGGGTCTGGTGCTGAAGAAGAAAACGGGGGATTTCGTAAAAACGGGCGAGAGCCTGGCCACAATACACGCCGCGGACATGGAAAGCGCCCGTCAGGCCGCGGACCTGCTGCGCAAATGCTATGTGATGGGGCCGGACAGGCCGGAGAGCACCCCGTTTATCAAGGAAATAATCAGAGCAGAATAAAGGAGCGTGGCGGCAATGAAGCTTCTGATAAGCTACCGCATAAAATTTTCCGAGCGGCAGAAGCTCAGACTCAGGGAGCTGGGCTTTGAGCTGTACATCATGAACAACGAGCGCGAGACCTGTCCGGAGGAGTACACGGACGCGGAGGCGGTAGTGTGCTACCTGCTGTTTAACTACAACGATATCTCACGGTTTCCGAACCTGCGCGTGATACACACCACCAGCGCGGGGCTTGACCACATGCCCATGGACTACATCCGCGCCCATGGCATCAGCCTTTACAACGCCGGCGGGGTTTACAGCGCGCCGATGGCGGAGTTTGCGCTTTGCGGGGTTTTGCAGCTTTACAAGCACGCGCCCTCCTTCCGCGCGTGTCAGCTCCGGCACGAGTGGAGACAGGACTACCGCCTGCTCGAGCTCGGCGGCAAGCGCGTTTGCATAGTCGGCGCGGGCAGCATCGGCTCGGAGACGGCGAAGCGGTTTTCCGCCATGGGCTGTCATGTAACGGGGCTGTGCCGCCGGCCGGGGCCAAAGCGGTATTTTGACGAGGTCAGGTCCATAGATGAGCTCGACGCGGTTTTGCCGGACAGCGACATCGTGATTTTGTCCCTGCCGCTCACGGACGAGACGCGGCATCTTATTGACGCGCGGCGCTTCGGCCTGATGAAAAAAGGCTCGGTGCTGGTAAATATAGCGCGCGGGCCGGTTGTGGATACGGCCGCGTTGCTGGCCGCGGCGCGGGACGGCACGCTGCTCGGGGCGGCGGTGGACGTGTGCGAAACGGAGCCGCTGGAGACGCAGTCGGAGCTGTGGGAGCAGGAGAACATAATCCTCACGCCGCACAACAGCTTCGTCGGCGACGGGAACACGGACAGAATGTTTGAGCTTATTTACGCCGATTTTCGGGATTATCTGTCACGGCAGAAGGAAAACTGACAAAATATACAATCCGTATTGACATTTCGTGACAATTATTCTACATGTGGGGATGGGGCAAAATGATTGACTTTGCCGCCGCATTTTGAGATAATTTCCTCATACCAAAGCGCCGGTGACTGACGGACAGTGGAACACCACGGGGAAGCCGGACGCAATACATCGCCGACCGTCTGGGCAGTCAATTTTCTGTTTTACAAGGGAATGGGACTGCCCATTTGCGTATTTTTACAAAAAAGGAGAGGTACAATGAAGAAAGTCGCGCTGGTTATGGGCAGCGACAGTGATCTGCCCATTGTTGAGAAAGCCATAGACACGCTCAGGCAGTATGCGGTGCCGTTTCAGGCGCATGTTTTTTCCGCGCACCGCTGTCCCGAGCAGGCGGCGGAGTTCGCCAAAAACGCGAGGGAGCAGGGCGTGGGAGTGATAATCGCGGCCGCGGGCAAGGCGGCTCACCTGGCCGGGGCTCTCGCGGCCAATACCACCCTGCCCGTGATTGGAATCCCGATAAAATCTTCACTTGACGGCATTGACGCTCTCCTGTCCACCGTGCAGATGCCCTCCGGTATCCCAGTCGCCACGGTTGCGATAGACGGAGCAGTCAATGCCGCCCTGCTTTCAATCGAGATTTTAGCTCTGAGCGAGCCGGTTCTGGCGGACAAGCTTGCCGCGGCCCGCGCCGAGGGTACGAGAAAGGTGCTGGAAAAAAACGCGGCGATTGAGGAAAAGTACAATAAATAAAATTAAATAAAATTTTTCTGATATAAACGGAGGATAAGAGACTATGGAAAAGAAAGAGCAGCTTTACGAGGGCAAGGCCAAAAAGGTGTTTGCCACCGACGACGCGGAGAAGGTCATTGTCTCCTATAAGGACGACGCCACGGCCTTTGACGGACTTAAAAAGGGCACCATAACCGGCAAGGGAGCCATCAACAACCGGATGACCAACTTCCTTATGCAGCAGCTTGAAAAGGCCGGAGTGCCCACGCATTTTGTCGAGGAGCTTTCCGAGCGCGAGACCGTG
>CATJWA010000069.1 GCA_949744025.1 uncultured Eubacteriales bacterium | reverse complement strand
GGGGCTGCGGCAGGAGCCGACGCGCGACTACGTGAGCTACGATTTTGAGTTCTGGGAGTGCTACGGCGGCTACGTCTCGGGGCTGAGCACGCCGGGGGTGCAGGCGGTTCAGGACGTGAGCGCGCTGACGGCACCCGGCGCGGCGGCGGGCATGTCCGGCGGCCGGGGGCGCTTTCACACCGTGGCTTACGGCGAGAGCATATGGTCCATCGCGGCGAAAAACGGAATGGAGCCGGCGCGTCTGGTGGAGCTCAACCCGCAGCTTAAAAACCCGAACCTGATTCGGGTCGGGGACGTGCTGAGAATTTCGGGGGAGGGAGCTTTATGACCGGCTTTATTACGCTCTGCTCGGGGCAGGGCAGGGAGCTGCCCGAGCTTTTGAGCTGGGACCTTACGCACGGCTTCTGTTCGCCCTGCGACTGCTTTGAGGTCAGCTTTCTCTATTCGCCGGAGATGCTCGCGCCGCTGGCCGAGGCGGTGCGCTTTAAGGCGGTGCATGAGGACGAGACGGTTTTTTTCGGCGTGGTGGACGAGCTGGAGCTGTCCGCCGACGCTGCGGGCTGCGCGGCGGTTCTGCGCGGGCGGGGAATGCAGGCGCTGCTGCTGGACAACGAGGCGGAAAGCGCCGACTACACCGGAGCGGCGGCGGATTTCATTCTTGAGCGGCACGCCGTGCCCTGGGGCGTGGCGGACGCGGACTGTACGGGACTGGAGAGGGTCAGGGCCAGCCTGTCGGTAAGCGCGGGGGAGAGCTGCTGGGGCGTTATCGACAAGTTCGCGCAGTTCTGCGCGGGGGTCAGGCCGCGATTTTCGCCCGGCGGGCGGCTGATTTTGGACGGAGAGCGCGGCGGGCGCGAGCGGCGGATTACGGCGGCCACTCCGATTTCGGCGCAGAGCTTTGTGCAGGACCGCTACGGCGTGATATCCTCCGCGCTGGTGAAAAACCGGGTGCTGGGCAGCCAGACGGTTGTGGACAACGCGCAGTTTCAGGCGCTGGGCGGGCGGTGCAGGCGGATTGTGAACGTGCCGAGGCGGACGGGCTTCGACGCGATGCGGCACACGGGCACGTACCAGATACGGCGCTCGGCGGAGGGCATGCGCACGATGACGCTGGCTCTGCCGGAGCTGTTCGCGGCCTTTCCGGGGGACAGGGCGGAGCTGCGGGACACGCCGCTGGGCGTGGACGGACGGTATCTTGTCTGGCAGTCGCGCTGCTGGGCGGACGGACAGGGCGCGGGAACGGTATTGACGCTGCGGCCGGAGGGCGCGGCGGGATAAGAGAGGATTTTGAATTATGTGGCTTTCGGAAAGGGCGGCGCTGGGCTCGAGGGAGAGCGAGCCGGCGTCGGAGATAGGAGTTGTGACCGCGGGAGGACAGCGGCCGTCGGTCATGCTCGGGGGAGAAAAGCGCGCTGTTGAGGTAGCCTCGCCGGGCGGGGTGTACTGGGCGCCGGTGGAGGGCGAGCATGTAATCGTCACGCGTTGCGGGGATGAGCTGTTCGTCACGGGTGCGCTGGGAGGCGCGCCGGAGGTGCGCGCGGGCGAGGTATGCCTTGAGAGCGGCGGCTCGTGCATATGCCTGCACGGGAACGGGAAGCTTGAGCTGCGCGGAGAAGTGAACGTAGAGGGGACGCTGCTGCTAAACGGCGTGGACATACGAAAGCTGCTCTCGCCGCTGTGAGGCGCGGGGAGTGAGACGGGCGCCGGTGAGGGCGTGAAGGGCGGGAATTATTGGGGCAGGAGGGATACCGTGTGCCGGCGGTGGTTTGCTGCGGCGTTGGTGAGGGTGTGAAGGGTGAAAATTATTGGGGCAGGAGGGATGCCGTGCGTCGGCGGCGGCTTGCTGCGGCGTTGGTGTGGGCGTAAAGGGCGGGAATTATTGAAGCAGGAGGGATACCGTGCGTCGGCAGAGGAACCTGCTGAAGCGTTGGTACGCTTTAAAAATGGAGATAAAATTTGACGGGGGAAGGTATGTAAGGGGAGTGTGCGGGGGCTTTGAGACGGTGTCGGGAAGGGAGGAGCTTTTGCAGCGGGCGCTGATGCGCTTGAGCGCGCGGCGGGGCGGCTTCTTTCCGCTGCCGGACTTCGGGAGCGAGCTGCACACGCTCTTTACAATGAAAAAATCCCAGCGGGCCGCGGCGGCGCGGCGCATGGTTTACGAGGCGCTGGCTCCGGAGACGCAGCTTCAGGTCAGGGACGTGGACTACAGCGAGAGCGGAGACACGGCAAGGGTGAGCGTGGAGCTGGAGCTTGCGGGCGGCGGGAGCGCGCGGGTGGACGTTTCGATTGGGGGGAGAGGGACGAGTGAGAACGATTGAGGAGATTTACAACGAGCTTGGCGCGGACTTTACAGCGAGATCGGGCACGCAGCTTGTCAGCGGCGGGGACATGTCGCTAAGGCTCTGGGCCATGGCGGCGGAAATCTACACGCTTGAGGCGCAGGCGCGGTTCGTGGCCAGGCAGTGCTTTCCGCAGACGGCGGTGGGAGAGTACCTCGACATGCACGCGCAGGTGCGCGGCCTTGAGCGCGGCGAGGCGAAAAGGGCCGAGGGCGAGCTGAGATTTTACCTGGACGAGGCGCGCGGGACGGACACGCGCATCGCCGCGGGGGTGCGCTGCATGAGCGGGGACGAGAGCGAATTTGTGACCACGGCCGAGGGCGTGATTCCCGCGGGCGAGCTATGGTGCGGCGTGCCGGCGCGGGCGG
>CATJWA010000068.1 GCA_949744025.1 uncultured Eubacteriales bacterium | reverse complement strand
TCGCCCACATTCGCCACAAGCGTGCTGCGGCTGTTCATCAGAAGGGCCACAAGCGTGGAGCCCATGCCCATGCAGGCAAAATCCGAGAACGAGCGGTCATACACCTTGATATTCGCGTAATTGACCGCGTCGGTCAATATATCCTGCATGTCCTCCGGTGTCGATTCCTCGTCCAGGGAATTGGCCGCGTGGGACATGAAGGCGTCCGCCGCCATGGCGCTGGCTACGCTGCCGGCCTGGGCGCCGCCCATCCCGTCGCACAGAACGGCCGCTAAAAGCTCCGTTCCCTGCGGCGCGTCAACGCGGAAGCAGTCTTGATTTTCCTTTCTCACCACACCTCTGTGGCTTATTCCGAATACCTTCATTCTTGCCTCCGTTCCTCAAGCTCGCGTGAGCGGCGAAGCTGGCCGCATGAGGCGTCAACATCTCCACCGAGCTTTCTACGTATTGTATAGTTTACCCCCGCTTTGTCCAGCACGCGGCAGAAATCCTTCATCCGCTCCGGAGCTGAGGGCTGGAGCGGCCGCTCCCTGACATGGTTGAGCGGAATCAGATTCACATGGGCTCCGACCCTTCTGGCCGCGGACGCAAGCTGCGAAGCCTGCGCGGGGGAATCATTTACTTCGTTAATCATCGCGTACTCAAAGGTTACGCGGCGGCCCGTCCTTTTATAATAGCTCTGACAGGCGCTTATGAGCTGCCCGACGCCGCGGGTCCGGTTGGCGGGCATCAGGCGCGAGCGGGTTTCATCGTCCGGCGCGTGGAGCGACACGGCAAGGGTTATCTGCATGTCCTCGCGCGCAAGGTCCTCAAAGCGCTCGGTTATCCCGCAGGTGGACAGCGAGATATGGCGCATCCCTATATTCAGTCCCTCCGGCCGGTTCACCAGACGGAGAAAGCGCGTCACATTCTCAAAATTGTCCAGCGGCTCGCCTATTCCCATTATCACAATGTTGGAAATTTTCTCTCCGCTGTCCCGCTGAGAGTACATTACCTCGTCGAGCATCTCCGAGGCGGTGAGATTTCGCACCAGGCCGCCTATGGCGGAGGCGCAGAAGGCGCAGCCCTGGCGGCAGCCGACCTGGGAGGAGATGCAGACGCTGTTTCCGTGGCGGTAGCGCATGAGCACCGTCTCCACGGCGTTGCCGTCGCGCAGGCGCCAGAGGTATTTTACCGTTCCGTCCTCGGCGCTGGTCTGCTTTTTGAGCAGGGCGAGCGTATTCACATATCCGTCCGCGCTCAGCTTCTCCCTGAAAGCCTTCGGCAGATTGCTCATCTGCTCAAAGGACTCCGCTCCCTTTGCCAGCCACTGAAAAAGCTGCACGGCGCGAAATTTCGGCTCGCCCAGGGCAAGCACATATTCCTCAAGCTCGTTCGGGAGCAGAGATTTCAAATCAGTCATATATCTCTCCTGAATTTGGCGATAAAAAAGCCGTCGGTCCCGTGGATATGCGGCATCAGCTGTAATTGCCCGTCCCGCGAGGAAAGAGCGCCCGGCAGACTGAAGTCCTCGGCGCGAAAGTCCCCGTGCGCGGCGAGAAACGCGCCTGTGACCTCCCCGTTTTCCTCTTTTCGGAAGGTGCAGGTGGAGTACAGCAGCACGCCGCCTGGCCGGACATAGCGCGAGGCGTTTGCGAGGATATCCCCCTGTATTGCGGGCAGGGCGGCAAAGTCCGACATGGGCTTATAGCGTATGTCCGGCTTCTTGCGTATCACGCCCAGGCCCGAACAGGGCACGTCGGCAAGCACTATGTCAAACGCGCCGTCCCACTCCGGACGGAAAACCCGGCCGTCCGCGGCAAGGGTCCCGAGGTTCTCTATACCAAGTCTCTGCGCGCCGTCCCGTATGCGTTTGAGCTTGTTTTCGTGCAGGTCGCAGGCGGTTATGCGCGCGCCGCCGGAGAGAATCCACGCGGCAAAGCTCTTGCCGCCGGGGGCGGAGCACACGTCTAAAATCCTGTCCCCGTGCTTCGGTCCCGCGGCCATTACGGCCAGCTTTGCCGCGGCGTCCTGCACGTAAAACAGTCCGGCGCGAAACTCCTCAAGCTCTGTCAGCGCGCCTGTGCGCGGCGCGAGCAGGCAGTCCGGCAAAAAGGGGTGCTCCTCCGCCTGCACTCCGTGGGAGCGCAGGCTCTCAAGCAGCGAGGGCGTGTCCGTGCGCAGGGTATTGCACTGTATCGTGAGCGGGACGGGCTCGTTCTGCGCGCGGAGGAGCTCCCTCGCCTGTTCGGGGCCGAGCAGGTCAATGACGCAGCGTGTAAGCTCCACGGGGCAGCTGTATTTTATCGACAGCTCCCGCTCCCTGCTCTCCGCGCGCACCGGCGGCAGCCTTTGCGCGTTCTCCGACAGGCGGCGGAGCACCGCGTTGACAAGCCCGGAGGCGCGCCCAAAGTCCAGGACGCGGCAGAGCTTTACGCCCTCGTTTACCGCCGCGCTGTCCGGTATTCTGTCGAGAAAAATTATCTGATACGCCGACAGGCGCAGGATATCCAGCACCTTCGGCTCTAACTTTTCCGGCTTTGTACTGCACCAGCAGCCGATGTAATAGTCGAGCAGGTACAGGTTCTGCATAACGCCGGCGCACAGCTGAGCGCACAGCGCGCGGTCACGGCCGCGAAGTCCCGCTGCGTCCATTACGCCGCCGAGCACCGCGTCCGACCACGCTCCCGAGCGACGGCAGCGCTCCAGCGCGGTCAGCGC
>CATJWA010000067.1 GCA_949744025.1 uncultured Eubacteriales bacterium | reverse complement strand
GGCAGCCGGCTACATCGCCTACTGCGCACAGCGCGGCATCATCAACGGCATGGGCGACGGCACCTTCGCGCCTGACAGCCCCGTAACGGGCCTGCAGTTCGCCAAGATGCTCCTGTGCGCCCTTGGCTACAACGCCAACGACGAGTACGTCAGCGACGACTGGTCCATCAAGGTTTCCAAGGACGCCCTGACCCTCGAACTGTT
Source organism: uncultured Eubacteriales bacterium (assembly GCA_949744025.1). GTDB lineage: Bacteria > Bacillota > Clostridia > Oscillospirales > Oscillospiraceae > JAMPGF01. The sequence continues at coordinate 2,495 of CATJWA010000067.1, read as the reverse complement.
CAAGAGCAACCTCGGCGGCGCGACCAACACCCCCGCCACCCGTGAGGAGTGCGCGCTCTACGCCTTCAACATCCTTGAAAAGGAAAAGGTCAGTTATTCCGCCCTGCTCGGCGGCTACATCACCTCCGGTACCCAGTGGGGCAACGCCGCAAGCGCCAACGAGAAGAATACCATTGCTGACGACTTCGAGCTGATCAAGCTCACTGATGACGACGACGATTTCGGCCGTCTGGACGGGCACCGCTGGTGCGTAAAGAACAAGAACAACATCATCTCCGCTTACTACGGCGAAAGCGACGACCTCAAGGCCAGCTACAGCACCGAGGTCACCGGAGCCGACATCGCCGCCCTGCTTGGCAAGGCGTTTATCGACGACGTCACCGACGGCACAGGCAACACCAAAAATCACTTTGAGGTATACCTCAACGGTGATGATTCCGCTTCCGGCATTGACAAGGACGACCTCGTAAAGTCCAACACCAAGGCCCTCGAGGGCACCGGCAACGGCGTTGAAACCCTCGTTTATGCCGGCACCAAGGGTAGCGGCAAGGACGCCGAAAGCTGGATTCGCATCGTTATTGTCGACACCTACCTCGCAAAGGTCGAGGATGTAACCGCTGGCACCTCCAAGAAGGATCCCAAGACCACCGTTACGGTTCTCAACGGCTGGGAGGACGGCGCGTCCAAGGACTATGCTCTGGACCTTGACACCAAGGGCTTCAACACCGACAAGTTTGACGAGGATGATTACGTTCTCATCACTGTTGCCAACGGCAGCATCAAGAGCATGGAGGCTGCCAACACCAAGGAGAGCACCATCAGCCGCTACAACAAGAGCGGAGATAAAATCACCGTGACCGCCGGCGGCACCGATTATGTCGCCGCAAAGAATACCGCTTACAACGATGACCTTGACGCCGCCAACGACAACGACACCGTAAACCGCAACATCGTCAATGGCGAGAAGCACACCCTGTACTATGACAACTACGGCTACCTGATTGCCGTTGCCGACGTTGAGGCAGACAGCGACTACGTCTATGCCGCACATTTCGGCACCAAGTCTGACAGCAGCGGAGACTTCGATGACAATAATGTCGCTGTCAAGCTTTATTACGCCGACGGCACCAGCAAAATTGTCACCCTGAATACCAAGAGCACTGTCAACGGCGACGATGTTTTCAAGGGCGTTACTGCCGACGATGTGGATGATCTGAACAACAACAATCTGGGCATCTACAAGCTGACCATGAAGTCCGGCAAGGCCGTTTTGTCCAGCGACGGTATTGACACTACCGGCGGCGATCCCGTCAAGAAGGGTATCTCCTCCATCGGCGGCAATAAGGCCGACAACAAGACCGTATTCTTCTATGTCACCACCGACCTTGCGTGGAACGATGACGACTTTGAGGTCAGAACCTTTACCGGCATCAACAGCGTGCCCACGAACAAGGATAAAGAAGATAACAAGGCAGACACTGTCAGCGTCATTCTGGATGGCACCAAGGTCAAGGCCGCGCTTGTCAACGATGAGCTCGAGGGCGACACCACCGACACCGTGTACTTCTTCACCGGAGATTACGACGTCAACGAGAACAACTGGACTGTCACCTATGAGACCTATGTTGACGGTAAATATGAGCCGCTGAAGATTTCCTACAAGGATAAGGAGGAGAAGGACGACAAGGTTGCCCTGTTTGTCGGTGACGACGCTTTCGTCGGCAAGTTCTTCACTCTTAACAGCAAGAACGAGCCCATAGACACCAAGATTGCCGAGAGCAACGGCGACCCCAAGAAGGTTAACAAGTCCTTCTATGACGACGAGCTCACTCCCGAGGAAATGAGCAGCTATGACCTCACGGACGATAACGGAGTCGTTTACGCCATCGACGGCATGAAGATAATCGACGTGACCGGCAACGAGGATACCGTTTCCAGCATCAGCGCGCTCAAGAAGCTTGTCACCAATGGCGACAACACCCTTGAGATAGCGGTCCAGTACGCTGACAACTCCAGCAACACCATCGCTTACCTCTACCTCGTTACCAACGACGAGCCCTGATTCTGATTACAGCTCAGGCAAAGAATTACCCCACAGCGGCATCCCCCCGAACTGTTCGGGGGGATGTTTTTGTGCTTTGTTCTATACAGTTGATACTAAAGCCACGTAATCATAGGTTTTATTGCTGTCGTTAATCCCGCTCTCCCCCGCGCTGACAGCCCTGAAGCTCACGGTGCTGCCGCTTATGCTTATTACCGACCCCGTCTTTGCCCCTGAAATGTAGCCGCCCTGCCGCACAACGGCGAGACTGCCCGAGCTGCTGCCCTGCCTTTGAATAAAGATAAGGGAAGGGAGCTTGTTAAAGGAGAGGGAGAAGGCGGCGTCTCCGGTTCCGGAGTAGGAGCCTGAGAAGATGGAGCAGGAACCCGCGCGTGAGCTGAGTGCTGCCAGAGCGGAGTCGATAAGAGAGAAGTTGTGGTTGAAGTCGGCGCGC
>CATJWA010000066.1 GCA_949744025.1 uncultured Eubacteriales bacterium | reverse complement strand
GCGCTTGTGCAGCTTGTCGTTGCCCATGAAGGCCCAAAGGTGCATCTGGTCAACCGCCTTTTGAAGCTGCTCAAGCTTGGCCTGGTCCTTCTCGTATTTCTTCATCGCCTCGTCAAACCGGCGCTGCTTTTCCTGAACGTAAAAGCTGTAGTTTCCGGAATAAAGCTCCGCGCGGCCTCCGCTTATCTCGATGCAGCGCTGGGCTACGGTGTCGAGAAACCAGCGGTCGTGGGAGATGGCCAGCACGGTGCCGCGAAATTTTAAAATATACTGCTCAAGCCACTGGGTGGCGTGCAGGTCCAGATGGTTGGTCGGCTCGTCGAGCAGGAGGATGTCGGTATCCTCAAGTATCAGGCGCGCTAAGTTGACGCGGGTCTTTTCCCCGCCGGAGAGCTGGGAAAACAGTCTCTCTCGCATGGGGGCGGGGATGTCCAGGCCGTTGGCCACGCGGTTTCGCTCGAAGTCCACATCATAGCCGCCCAGGCGCTCAAAATCGGCGCTGAGACGGTCGTACTCGCGCAGGATGGCGTCATCCGAGCCGCGCTCCATCTCGGCGCTGAGGGCCTCCATGCGCCGACCTATGGCGTACACCCGCTCGTGGGCGGTTTTGAGCACGTCCTCGGTGGTATAGTGCTCGGGGTATTTCGGTATCTGGGAGATAAGGCCCAGGCGCTTTCCGGAGGCTATGGAAAGCTCGCCACCGTCCTCATGTATCTCGCCCGAGAGGATTTTAAACAGCGTGGTCTTGCCGCAGCCGTTTTTGCCGAGTATGCCCACGTGCTCGCCTGTGTGTATCTCAAAGCTGAGCCCGTCAAGGACGTTTTCGCCCTGCTCGTATGCCTTCTTTATATTTTTAACGCTTATATCTGTCATGTCTTTCTCCGTCGGACGCGCCGGGCGTCCCGTCTGTCATTTGTTCAGTTTTCCGCAACCGCCGCCTGCAAAAGCGTGTTGGCAAGCGCGCCGGCGTTGGTCAGTCCGCCGCCGCCCGATTCTATCACCACGCAGAAAGCGTAGGGGTGCTCCCCGTCGTCCAAAAAGCCGGTGAACCAGGCGTTGCTCGTGCCGTCGCCGCGCTCGGCGGTGCCGGATTTGGCGCAGAGCTTAAGGCTGGGGAAATTCCACTCGCCGTAAGAGTACACGACGTTGTAGCTCATCATGTCCGCTATCTTCTCCGCCGTGTCTGAGCTGAGAACACGCGTTGTTCCGGCGGCCTTGCCGCAAAGCAGCGTCGGGCCCGCGACCTCGCCGCCGCCCGCTATCGCGGCGGTATAGCGAAGCATCGCGTAGGGGCACACAAGGTCGGTGTACTGGCCGATGCCGGACCAGGCAAGGTCGGCAGAGCCGTCCGCGGCCTTTTCAAAGCTGCCGGTCTTTATCTCAATGCCGTCAAGCGTCAGCTCCTCGGTAAAGCCCAGCTTCTGCGCGTACTGAGCGAGCGTGTCCGCGCCCAGCTCAAGGCTTATCTGCGCAAAGGCGCAGTTGCAGGAGTTGGCGAGGGCCTGCTCCACGGTCTGGTAGCCGTGGACGCCGGTGCAGTTGACGGCAATGCCGGAGACGTTCTCGCTGCCGGCGCAGTAAAAGCTGCGCTCGTACAAGTCGTCAATATTCTCAATGGCGGCGGCAAGGGTGACGAGCTTGAAAACCGAGCCGGGGGTATAGCTGGCGCCGAGGCAGCGGTTGATGTACGCGCCCTCGTAGCGGCTGTCGGCGCTGTCGAAGCCGGTATTGGGGTCGTAGCTCGGCGAGGAGGCCATGCACAGTATCTCGCCGGTTTCGTAGTCCATGAGCAGCACCGCGCCGCGGCGCCCGGCAAGAGCGGCATAGGCCGTGCGGTTGAGAGACGCGTCGATGCTCAGCGTCACCGTGCCGCCGTCCTTTTTTACGCCGGCGACCGGGCTGTAGCCCGCAAGCGTGTCGGCGAAGGCGGCAAGCGCGCCGGTGCCGATGTTGCCGGCAAAGTCGCCAACCGCGTGCAGGCAGGCTATGCGCGTATCCGCGTCCTCGGCGTAGAAATACACTCCGTCCTGCGCGCGGGCAAGCAGCGTGCCGTTCCGGTCCGTGACCGTGCCGGTGGTGAGAATTCCGTTTTTGTACACGCTCTGGTTGGCGCCGTACATGACCCACCGCGGGCCGTTATCCAGAAATTCTATGACGTACGCCACGCAGCCGGCTATCACAAGCGCGGCGATTATAAGCGCGGCGGTGGCGCGGCTTTTGACTCTTTTCATGCCTCGGCCTCCTCTCCGCCGTGGCTTGAGAGCCGGCGCACCGAGAAGCTGGCCCTCTGGCGCGTGTCCGCGGCCTTTATGAAGGCCAGAAGCCCCCAGCATGAGATGAGGCTTGACCCTCCCTTTGAGACAAAGGGAAAGGTCACGCCGGTGAAGGGCAGAAGGTCCACGCTGCCGAAAACGTTGAGCGCGAGCTGCACCATCATCATGCTCGCGGCCGCGCAGGCGGCAATCACATAAAACGCGCTGCGGCCGCGGGCGGCCGAGCGAACCGTGAAAAAGGCCAGCACAATAACGGCGAGCACGGCGCACAGCGCGATGATAAGGCCCAGCTCCTCGCAGATAAGGCAGAACACCATGTCGGTGTCCGCGGCGAACACGTCCTTGAGCCAGCCGTTTCCTGCGCCGACGCCGAAAAGTCCGCCCGAGGCGGCCGCGGACAGGGCGCG
>CATJWA010000065.1 GCA_949744025.1 uncultured Eubacteriales bacterium | reverse complement strand
TGCAAGCATAGTTTTCTATGCTTTCGGCCAGCTTCAATATGTGCCGCTGTTTCTGCTGTCGGTGCTGCTCAACTACGTTCTCGGCCTGCTGCTGCAATCACGGCTGCGCTGCCGGCGGGCGCTTGTGGCCGCGGCGGCCGTGCTCAATCTCGGCATTCTATGCGTTTTCAAGTACACGGACTTTCTGCTCGGCGCCGTCAATTCCCTGACCGGCGCGGGGCTTCCCCTGCCGGGGATTACGCTGCCGATAGGCATCTCCTTTTTTACCTTTCAGGGCCTGTCCTACGTCATAGATGTATACCGCGACCGCAGCAGCGGCGCTAAAAGCTTTTTCAAGGTCCTGCTGTACATATCCTTCTTCCCGCAGCTTATCGCCGGGCCTATCGTAAAATACCACGACATCGCCGGACAGATTGACGCGCGGACATGCGCTCCCGCTCTCACCGCCGACGGTATGCGGCGCTTCATATGCGGCCTTGCGAAAAAGCTGCTTATCTCCAACGCCGCGGGCTACATCGCCGACACGGTTTTTGACACGCTCCTGCCCGCCGGTACGCTCGACTGGCGGCTGGCCTGGCTCGGCGCGCTGTGCTATACCCTGCAAATTTACTTTGATTTCTCCGGTTACAGTGACATGGCCATCGGCTTAGGGCGCATGTTCGGCTTTGAGATAAAGGAAAACTTTAATTACCCCTATGCCTCGCTGTCCATCCGCGAGTTCTGGCGGCGCTGGCACATCTCGCTGTCCACCTGGTTCCGCGAGTATCTGTACATTCCCCTCGGCGGCAACCGCCGCGGCAGAGCGCGCACGCTGTTAAAGCGCATGATTGTATTCTTCTGCACCGGCGTGTGGCATGGGGCCAACTACACCTTCATCCTCTGGGGACTTATCCACGGGGGACTGACCTGTCTTGAGGACGCGGGGCTCATACCCGTGGACCGCCTGCAAAAAAGCCGCGCGGGACGGCTCGTGTGCCGGGTGTACACGCTTTTGGCGGTTACGCTTCTGTTTGCGCTTTTTCGCGCGGACTCTGTCGCCCGTGCAGGTGCGCTTATCGCCGCGATGTTCTCAGCGCCCGCCTCGGCCGAGTGCAGCTATTGGCTCGGCCGTCTGCTCACCCCCGCCGCGGTGCTGACGCTCGGTATTGCGGTGCTTACCGCCGCGGGCATCGCCCCTGTGCTGGACGGTCTTTGCCGCTTCCATATGAGACGCAGCGTACACCGCCGCTTTTTGCAGGCGCTTAGTCTGGCTGTGCTTATACTATCCATACTCAACCTCTCCCGCGGCGGCTTCAACCCGTTTATATACTTTCAGTTTTAGGACCTGACGATGAAAAACAGTCTTTCCGACACAATTTATATCGTTCTCTGTTTAGCCGTTCTGCTTATTCCCCTTGGGGGGATGCTCATTTTCGGCGAGGCTCAGCCCGCGGCCAACGAGGTGCTGGCCTCCCGCCCCGCGCTCCGGACTGCGGACGGAGGCTTCAACACCGAGGTGCTGTCCGACACGCAGGACTACATAGCCGACCGCTTCTTTCTGCGTCAGGAGTGCGCCACGGCCTGGGCGGGTCTCAACGCGGCGCTGCTGCGCACCTCGGTGGAGGAAAAGGTGATTCTCGGCTCGGACGGCTGGCTGTACTACGGTGAGACGGCGGGCGACTACATGGGCCTCGGCCTGTCTGACGCCCAGCTCACCGCCGCGGCGAGGAACCTCGCGCTCATGCAGGAGTATGTGCGCGGGCGCGGCGCGCAGTTTGTGTTCACCATCGCGCCGAACAAGAACAGCATCTATCCCGAGCACATGCCCGCCTACATTCCCGCTGGCAGCGGCACGTCCAACCGCGAGCGGCTGCCCGCGCTGCTGGAGGCCGCTGGGGTCAATTACGTGGACTTGTTCGCGCCGCTCAGGGAGTTCGACGGGGTAATCCAGCCTGGGGTAGGACCGCCGTTCAACGCCGCGGATATTGAAGATTCACTTTATTACCACACCGACTCCCACTGGACCAACCACGGCGCGGCGCTGGCGGCGGACACGCTTTTACGCTCCCTCGGGTGCGAATCGGACTGGTTTAACGCCGCTTTCCTCGCCACAAGCGGGCACAGTGGCGACCTCTATCACATGCTTTACCCCACTGGCAGCAAAAGGGACCGCGAGAGCGTATATGCCGTGCTTGAGGGAAACACCGCCCACGGTCCCGCCTTCGCCCACACGACCGACGGCGATCCGAACTTCGGCGACGCCATAAACATCCGCACCCACGCGGAAGCTCAGGGCGCGCTGCTGTGCTTTCGCGACTCCTTCGGCCGAGCGCTGTACCCCTACCTGGCCGACAGCTTTGCCGAGGCGCTTTTCACCCGCCAGAGCGCCTACGACCTGACGCGCATGGACGAGATAAACGCCGACACCGTGATAATCGAGCTGGTCGAGCGCAACATCAAAAACCTCATAACCGAAGCCCCCGTCTTTCCCGCACCGGAGCGCGCGGCGGCGGACGCGATTGAAGCCGACGGCAGCGTTGCCATTTTCTCCGAGGCAGGGAGCACCGCGGGAACGGCCGCGCTGCGTCGCTGGTACGGCGAGCTTGAGGCGGACGCGGGCGCGCCTGTATACCTGATGTGCTCCGGTCGCTGGTACGAGTGCTGCCTGCTGGACG
>CATJWA010000064.1 GCA_949744025.1 uncultured Eubacteriales bacterium | reverse complement strand
TAGCGGATGCCCCAGCTCTCTTTGCCGACGCCCCATCCCACGACTTCCACCTCGAAACGGTCCGCCTGCACGTCCACGCCCGCCGTCAGCACCAGCACATCGTCCGGCACCTCCGCGCCGTACAGCTCCCGCCGGGTGATAAGCGCGTCCTTGTCCACCCTGTCGCCCGGCTCTTCCCAGGTCTCTCCCAGCTCCGTGTTGACCCATGTTTTCATTTTCTCCGGGTCTCCCTGGCGCAGCAGCTCGGTTGCAAGCTGATGTTTCTCCACAACTTCGTTCCATCCGCAGAAGTTGGATGCCAGTGTGTTCAGGTGAAAGCCCCGCGCTTCGACGTTTGGATTCTTCGCTACGAAATGGCCGTGCTTGCCCTGCCGCTTCCACTCGTATTCTCCGAATACCTCCCCGCAGCGCTCACACTCGTACAGGATTGGCTTTGTCAGGTCGTCCTTGTCGAATTTGATTTGTCCCCACTGCAGCGGCTGGAAGTGGCCGCACCCAGGGCAAGGTACGTTCCACTCTTCCATTGTGCTGTCCAAAAACTCGGTTTCAATCCGGCTGTGTCCTTTAATCGTCGGCGTGGAGACGATAACCGTTTTCTTGTCCCAAAATGTCGTCTGCCTTTTCTGGGCCAGCAGGAGGGGGTCGCCCTCTGTCCCGGCGCTCTCCGGGTAGCGGTCCACCTCGTCGCACAGCAGCACTTTGATTGGGCGGCTTGCGAGACTGGCTGGGCTGTTCGCCCCTATGATGGTCACATGGCCCCCCGGAAAATTCTTTTTCAGGATGGTGTTCCCGCTGTACCGGCTCTTTGTGTCCACCAGGCGGGTTAGTACAGGCATGTCCCGTATCATTGGCGCAAGGAAGTCCTTGCTAAACGTCTGGCCCATTTCAAGGGTCGGCTGCATCACCAGCACTGGCGCGGGGTAGTAGTGCATATAGTAGCCCAGCATATTCATCAGCATGGCCGTCTTTCCGATTTGAGCCGCGCTCATGATAACGACCTTCCGTATATGCGGGTCCCCGATAGCGTCCATGATTTCCCGCTGGTAGGGCGCATTCTCCGTGTGCCAGCGTCCCGGCACTGCGCTGTTCTCAGCCGACAGCATCCGATATGTATCCGCCCATTGGGACAGCGTCAGCCCCGGCGGAGGCCTCAAGAGCGCCACGCACCGGGCGAACAGCTCTGCCGTCTGCGGCGCAAGCTCAACGACCCGCACTCGTTTCTCCATCGGGCATATTCCGCTCCTTCTTTCTCTGTCCGGTCAAGTCTCCCTTTACGCACTTTTGGAATGGGCAGAAGGTTATTCCCTCGCTGATTATCTCCGCCCAGATGCACCCTTTACAGCGGAGAAGCAAAGTCCGTTCCGCTCTCTTGCTTCTCCGCTCCCCACCGGACCCGCTCGCGCTGGGCTCCGGTGGGGGCCCCATGTTATTGGTCTTCTTCATCTTCTCCGCCCTTTACTGCAAAAGCCACATTGTAACTGGACAGGTCCTCTAACGCTTCGTCTATGGCCCCTTTCAGCTTGTCGAACATACCTTCCCTGTCGCCGCCCATTTGCGCCAGCTCACCGGACAATTTCGCGGGCAGGATGGACAAGCGACTGCGTATGTTAAGGCACATAGTGGCCAGCCCCTTTTCGATGTCCTCCGTACTGTGAAGGTTTCCCCTGCGCACTTCGTTCTCCATGTCTGCCGCCTGACGTTTGGCCCGCGTCAGCATGGCCCTCTCGTCGGTCAGGTTGGTATTCCCGCTCCCTTTGCGCAGGTAGGTAATATACCGCACCACCGACGATTGCAGGTCGTAAAGCCCCGGAGCTTTCTCGACAAGTATGCCCTCATCCCTGAGCTGCCGTACCCGGCGCTGCGTCAGCGCCAGCCAGTCGGCTACCACGTTGGTTGTATGCAGCTTCATCGTCCTCGCAAACTCCTTTCCACTCCGCACGGCTGGCGTCGTCGCAAAGTCCGCTATACTCGGAACGACCTTGTGGTCATTCCTCGTTCTGCTCCCTTGCTCCTCATTTCCCAGCAAAAGCATCCGCTTTTGCTGGGCCCCCGGTTGAGCATCCGCTTCATTCAGTTGCTTGTCCTCCCCCCAGCGAAACCGCTTCACTGTGTTTCACCGTGGACCCCTTCATGTCCTCGCGTTCCATGTCGGTCATGTCATCTGGGGTAACGTCCGGCACCTCCACGCTGCCGGAGGCCCGCATACGCAGGATGTCCAGACGTTGCCGCTCCAGCTCCAGCCGCGCCGCGCTTTCATCCAGCGTCCGCAGACTGTCCGTGATTTTGGCGATACGGCCCTGTACCTTATAAAGCGCCTCCTGCAAACTCTGGACCCGCTTAAAGGCGCTGTCAGAAAACCGCATGGTGGTGTTGCTTTTCCCGCGTATCTCCGTCATGGCGCTAAGATATACCGCGCCCTCTTCGGCTTTCTCATACTCCGCAATTTTTTCCAGTATCTTATGCTCACGGAATTTCAGTATCTTCATTTCGTGTTCCAGTGCACACCGAACCTCCAACGGCGTTTTCTCCACAATCTCCCGCTCATGGTCCGTGAGCATATCAAGAAAGACGGCGCTGTACGCTCCGTCTTTTTCTGCGTTCTTATTTCCCGTTGGTGCTCCCGAATGGGACCCCGCTGCATT
>CATJWA010000063.1 GCA_949744025.1 uncultured Eubacteriales bacterium | reverse complement strand
TCTTACGCATGAATGCTGCATCGTCTACTAACAGAATCTTTTTTGACATGGTAATTCCATCCTTTTTCAATCTAAGCTGTGTAGCTCGTCAACTGTTTTTCATGGATACGGGTCCCCGCATCAGCCTCAGTTTTTGCTTGCCAGCATCTCTATTCCTGGCGTCTGCACTATTTCCGTAATTCTCACGCCGAAGTTGTCCTCAATAACCACTACCTCGCCGCGGGCTATGCATTTTCCGTTTACAAATAAATCCACCTGGTCGCCGGCGAGCTTGTCGAGCACCACCAGCGAGCCCTTGGCAAATTCCAGAATATCCTGAACCTTCCGCTTGGCGCGGCCTATTTCAACCGTCACCTGAAGCGGCACCTCCATAATGAGGTCAAGGTTCTGCGCCTGCTCCTTACCCAACCGCTCAACGGGGTCAAGCTGCTCCATCGGCAGCGGCTTGGTATTTATCACCTTCGGCTCCGGCTTTGGGGCCTCCGGCTCCGGCTGGGGGGGGTAGGGATACGGATACGGAGGGTAAAACATGGGCGGATAGCCCATATAGCCGCCCTGCATTGCAGCGTCCGTCCCCTGCATCGGGAACGGCGGCATCTGCATCTGCGGCATCGAGCCTGCCGGCATTGAAGGTGCGGGCGCAGCCGCCGCCGTTGGCGTTGCGGCTGGGGACGGCGGTGCCTGTGCCGCAGGCGGAGGAGTTGCCGCGGAGGTGTCCGCGCCTCCGGAGAGCATTCGCTCTATTTCCTCCTGACTGAGCTTGCGGTTGCTGTCCACAGCCGGCGCAGGCTCAGGGGCAGGTGCGGCAGGCGCGACAGGCGTGCCTCCTGAGAGCATTCGCTCTATCTCCTCCTGACTGAGCTTGCGGTTGCTGTCCGCAGCCGGTGCGGGCTCAGGGGCAGGTGCGGCAGGCGCGTCATCCTCGCCGTCGAACGTAATGCCGAAGCCGGCGAGCAAATGCTTTGCCAGCGACACGCTCATCACGTTCATAAAGCCGCTTTCCAGCGAGGCGTTTTCAATGCTCAGCGAGAATTTTACCACTACGATGGTGTCGGTGTCCTGCGGCATATGCTCGGACTTGAACTTATCCATGTCGTCGAGCTCAAAAGGCTCGGGGGTTGATATGTTCACAGGATAGCCCAGAAAGTCGGACAGCGCGGTGGAGGCTGCGCCCATCATCTGGTTCATCAGCTCGCACACACAGCTTATTGTCATCTCGTTGAGCTCAAATTCCTCGTCATTTGTCTCGGTCCCCATGAGTATGTCAACAATGACTTTTATATCGCTTTTCTTCAGCAGCATTATATTGCTGCCGTCAAGGCCCTCGACATACTTTATCTCCACGCCCATTGCCGGCTCCATCTTGCCGAGGGAGAAGTCGTTGGTCTTGACAACCTCAACCTCCGGCGTGGTGATATCCACTCGTCTGTCGAGCATATTTGACACAGCAGTGGCCGAGGAGCCAAGGCTGATGTTCATCATTTCGCCCAAGGCGTCCAGGGCCATTGGGCTGAACAATTCATTTCCCATTTTACTCGCTCCTTTGCTCGGCCGAATAGCATACTTCGTCTATCTTGATGGCCATGTTTTTCTTGTGCGTGCCGATACGTCCGGTAAACCACTGGTATCCGCCTATCTGGAGGAACACCGGCGAATCCTTAGGCCGCCCCAGGTCTACAACGTCGCCCACACTTAAATGATACACGTCGCTCAGCGTCAGGCTGGTTTCGCCGAGCTGGGCTATTATTTCAAGGTTGGAATCACGCAGGTTATCGAATATCTCCGCGGAATGGTCCTCGCTGGCAACCTTGCGGCCCATGCTCTCGCGGTTTATCTCGCCGAACACACTGGTAAGCACACTGCTCGGCAGCACTACGCTCATGCGCCCCTCCGAGTTGCTAAACTGCATCTTCATGTCCACCAGGACAACCGTTTCATCAAGGTTCAGAAGCTGGACCAGGGTCGGGTTGACCTCGGTGCGTTCATACGTAAAAGATACGGGAGCGTAATTTTCCCAGCTTGCACCCATCAGGCCGATTATGTCCTTTATGAGATGCTCGTAGAGCTGCAGCTCAAGGTTTGTGTACATATAATCGCTGGCAACTCCGCGGTCAATTTCGCCGTCGCCGCCCATAAGACGGTCCATCATGCCAAGAGCCGTGGAGGTTGACAGGTACACCATTACGGGGTCGGGTCCCTCCGTGGCCGCCCCTCCGGGCTCACGCGACTGGATTGTCACATCCACCATAGCCAGCACGTCGCCCTCCGTCAGAGCATTGTTGAACTCGTAGAACTTCTGTTCCTCGATGCTCTCTACCTCGACCTCGCAGGCAGTGCGCAGCTGAGCGTTAAGGCGCGAGCTGACAACACGCGTGTAGTTTTCAAAGATGCCGTTGAGCATCTTGATTCGGTCCTTGGTAAACTTGCGGGGCGTGGTGAAGTCATATTTCCTGTACTTCTTTTCCGGCTGTTTGTCCTCCGCCTGTTCCGCGTTGTCACCGCTGCGCATGGAGCTTAACAGTGCGTCTATTTGACTTTGTGACAAAACCTCCGACATCGAATCACCTCACCTGATACGCCAATTTATGC
>CATJWA010000062.1 GCA_949744025.1 uncultured Eubacteriales bacterium | reverse complement strand
GCTCCCTGGAACAGAGCCTCGAAGCTCCGGGCGGAAAACTCCGCCAGCCGGAGCAGCACCCGTTCCCCGCAGCGCAGATTCAGATTGAGCCGGGGCAGGTCCGCCCCGGTCCCCCGGCACAGAACCCGGCCGTTTTCCACCTGGACGTCTTCCAGACCCAAACGGCGGACCTCATCGCCCACCAATCCTTCCAGCCCAAACAGGCAGGGAATTGCGTATGTGAATGTTTTCATCATGTTTCCTCGTACTCTCAGCGGGCACAAAGCCCTCTGCAAGAGTTTGCCGCCCGCAGGCGGCAAAAAATTTCATTTGTTTTCCAAGGACATGCGTCTTGGAAAAACTCTCTGCGCGGAGCGTGCGTCGAATTGTCCGCCAAAGGCGGACAACCGAGGCGCGTAGCGGAGCGAAGCCCTCTCGAAAAAGAGGCTTTGCCTCTTTTTCGACATGTTTTACATCGCCAGTCCGCCGTCAACGCGGAAAACCTCTCCCGTTATGTAGTCCGAGCCGCTGCCGGCCAGAAACGCGGCCAGCTCCGCCACATCCCGCGGCGTGCCCATGCGTCCGAGAGGTATGGACGCAACGAGCGCGTTGCTCTCGTCGAAGCCCGCGGTCATGTCCGTGGCGATAAAGCCGGGGGCTATCGCGTTGCACGTCACTCCCCGCGGGGCCAGCTCGCGCGCCACGGATTTGGTAAGCCCTATAAGTCCGGCCTTGCTCGCGGCATAATTTGACTGCCCCGCGTTGCCCATTATTCCGGCCACGGAGCTTATGTTGATTATCTTGCCCGCGCGGGCACGGATGAAGATGCCGCTGCAATGGCGTATCATGTTGAACGCGCCCTTGAGGTTCGTGTTCAGCACGTCGTCAAAATCCGACTCCTTCATGCGCGCTATGAGCCCGTCGCGGTTGATTCCGGCGTTGTTTACCAGAATATCCACGCCGCCGAAATCGTCCTTTATGCGCGACACAGTCTCCTTCGACTGCTCAAAATCCGCCACGTCGCAGCGGTAGGCTGCGGCCCTGACGCCGTACTCTCCGGAGCATTTGCCGCACACGGCCTGCGCCGCGGCCTCGTTTCCCGCGTATATCACCGCCACGTCGGCGCCCAAAGAGGCCAGCTTTTCGCATATCGCCGCGCCTATCCCGCGCGAGGCGCCGGTTATCACCGCGGTTTTTCCCTTCAGCATCCAGGCACCCCCCTGACCGCTTCCTCAAGACTTGCCGCGTCCTCAACATGGAATACGCGCGCGGCGTCTCCCAGCGTTTTCGCGATAAGCCCGCACAGCGTCTTGCCCGGTCCGAGCTCGACAAAGGTGTCCGCTCCGGCGGCCGCCATGCTCCTGACTATCGTCTCCCAGCGCACCGGCGAGCATATCTGCTTTGAGAGCAGCTCGTCAAAGGGTCCCGAATAGGGCTCGGCGGTGTAGTCGGAGTAAAGCGTTATCTCCGGCGCTTTCAGCTCGGCGGCTCTCACCGTCTCGCCGAAGGCCGCAGCCGCGTCCGCCATGAGCGGGGAGTGGAACGCCCCCGCCACCTTCAGCGGCACGGCCCGCCCGCCCGCGGCCTTGATGTCCGCGTACAGGGCCGGCAGCTCAGCCCTGAGACCTGCGACCGATATCTGCCCGGGACAGTTGTAGTTCACTGGCCAGACGTGCTCATACTTCGCGCACAGCCGCTCGATTTCCTCTGCGGAGAGCTTCAAAACCGCGGCCATGCCGCTGTCGTGCCCCTCCGCGTCGCGCTGCATGAGCTCGCCCCTGCGGCAGACGAGTTTAAATCCCTCCTCGAGCTCCGCCGCGCCGGCAAAGGTCAGCGCCGCAATCTCGCCCAGCGAGAAGCCCGCGGTCATATCGCATTTTACTCCCCGCGCGGTAAGTGCCGCCGCCGCGGCCAGCTCCACGGCGAACATGCACGGCTGGGTATTCGCCGTCTGCGCAAGCTCCTGGGCCGTTCCGCCAAAGCACATTTCGCCCGTTCCCCGGCGTATCTCATCCAAACGGCGGAACACCTCCGCCGCCTCCGGCACGGTTTCACACAGCTCGCGTCCCATGCCTGGGTACTGCGCGCCCTGTCCAGAAAACACAAAAGCTACTGCACCCATTTGCCCGCTCCCTTCAGCAGAGGCTCGGCCTCGGCCATAACCTCGCGCACAATCTCCGCGGCGGGCTGAACCTTGCTTACCATGCCCGCAATCTGGCCGCACAGGAAGCAGCCCCGCTTGAGGTCGCCCTCCTCCACGGCGAGGCGAAAGACCCCCTTCGCCATGGCGGAAAGCTCCTCGTCGCTCGCCCCGCCGTACTCGGCCTTTGAGTATTCGCGCGCGTACTGCGTTCTCAGGCTGCGCAGGGCGTGGCCGCTGCGCTTGCCCGTGACCATCGTGGCAAGGTCGTTGGCCTTGAGCACATGCTCCTTGTACGTCGGGTGAATCGAGCACTCCTCCGCGCACAGAAACCGCGTGCCCATCTGCACGCCGCAGGCCCCCAGCATAAACGCCGCGGCCACGCCGCGCCCGTCGGCTATGCCGCCGGCCGCGATGACGGGCAGGCTCGTGGCATCGCACACCTGCGGCACGAGCACCATGGT
>CATJWA010000061.1 GCA_949744025.1 uncultured Eubacteriales bacterium | reverse complement strand
GAGCTCGCCCTCCGCGCCGTCGTCCCAGGCCGCGAGCGAGCGCGCGTCGAGGCAGGGCACATCCGCCCCCGCGCCCTCCGGCAGCTCATACCGCTCATAGCCCTGATACTCCGCCCAGAGCTCACAGTACCTGCCCAGCGTCAGCTCCGGGTCAATTACGCCCTCGAAGCAGCCGTACACATCGTCCACCTGGTTGACTCCGCCGCTCGGCCGCTCGCAGAGCTGAACCCAGTCCAGCTTCCCCGTCCCCGCGTTGTAGCAAAGGTAGTAGTTGTAGTCCCCTGTTCTCTGACTGCTCGTGAGATAGACCCTGCCCGTGAATTCCTCGCCTATCCGCCCCTCGGTGATGTCCGCGCACAGACACTCCTCCCGCGTAACCTCAAGCTCCGCCCGCAGCAGACCCAGCTCCCGCAGCTTGTCCAGCTCGGCGTTTATCAGCTCCGCGGCGTCGCGCTCGCCCGGCAGCGCGGGAATCTCCTCCCTCGGCACGGGCGCCCAGTCCTCGGGCACATAATGCCCCTCGGCGGGAGCTATCATGAACACCGGCCCCATGCCGGTGGGCGTGTAATTGAAGGAATAATACTCCGGCTCCTTCTCGCCCTCCCGGAAAAAGCTCACGGTGATGCCCCAGGGCTCGCTATAGCCGTCGTTCCATGCCTCAAGCTCCTGTGCGCCGAGAAACGTCACGTCCTCCGTGGCATCCATGGGCAGCTCATACCGCTCATAGCCCTGATACCCCGCCCAGGCCGTGCACATGCCGCCGAGGGTCATTCCCGTGTCGAACAGCGCCTCGGGGTTGTCGTAGATGCCGAGCACGTCGCTGCCGGCGACATTCCTGAAAAAAGTGCTCACCGGCACCCAGTTGTCCTGCTGGTACGCGGTTATGTGCAGTCCGGTTATCTTTCCCGTGTCCGTGTCAACGTCCATACTACAGGAATATTCTCCGCCCGTGCCGTAGCCGTGCCGCAGAGTTATCACCCCCTCATACCTGTCCTCGGACAGCTCGGGGGCGGGGCCATAGCTCTTGTTCTCAAAATCCGGAACCTCGTCCGCCGGCGTCACCTCAAACTCCGCGGTAAACAGCCCCAATTCGCGCAACATGTCCATCTCAAGGTTGCACTGCGTCACAAGGTCGGGCTTGCTCGTAATCTTCTGCACCGCCACGGCGCAGGCCGACAGCGCGGCTATAATCGCCGCGGCGAAAGCCAAAATGCGCAAGGTCCGCCTTGGCACAGGCCGCTCCGTCCGTGCGGCACGGGCCGCCCGCTCCGCCAGAGCCTCCGGCACCGGCACTGCCTCAAAGGTTTTATGAAAAAGCTCGCGGTTTTTCATACCGTTTCCTCCTGTTCGTTTAAGATGTGCTTCAGCCTCTCCCGCGCCCGCGCCAGCCGTGTGCGCACCGTCGCAGCGGGCACGTTCAGCATGCGCGCAATCTCCGCGGTGGAGTAGTCGGCATAGTAGTACAAAAGCAGCACCGCGCGGTACTTTTTGTCCATGCCCATCACCTCGCCGAACAGCTCTCCCTGCTCCGGCTCATCGAAAACCGCGGTCTGCGCCAGCTCCTCAAGCGGCAGCTCCCTGTATCGCGGCGAGCGCAAGGCCCTCCTGCACTCGTTGACGGTCACGCGCACCAGCCAGTATTTCATGTGCTCCACGCTGTCAAAGCCGCGTGAGCGGCGGTAGAGCTTTATAAGTACGTTCTGCGAGACATCCTCCGCGTCCTGCGCGGAGCGCAGATATCCGAAGGCCACGCGGTAGATTAAGGGCGCGTATTCCCGCGCCGCGCGGGTAAATTCATCGTGTTCCTGCATGTGTACGTTCCTTTCCGAAAGCGGCTTTCAACTATTAATATCCTTTTTTGCCTCCAAAATGTTTCATTTCCCTGAAATTTTTATCACATTTCCCATGGTTGCCTTTTCCCTTGCACCGATATATAATATAAAAATCATCTACCGCCGGAGGCGCTCCCATGACCTACGAACAGGCCCTCAATTATATTAACTCCCTCGGCCGCAGCTCGGACGGCCGCAGCCTTGAGCGCACCCGCGCCCTGCTTGAGAAGCTGGGCAATCCCCAGCGCAAAACCCGCTTTGTCCATGTCGCGGGCACCAACGGCAAGGGCAGCACCTGCGCCATGCTCGAGTCCATCCTTCGCGCGGCGGGGTACAAAACGGGGCTTTTCACCTCCCCTTACCTCCACCGCTTCAATGAGCGCATCCGCGTCGGCGGCGAGCCCATCCCCGACGGCGAGCTCGCCCGTCTCGCCGCCGCTTTAAAACCCCTCGCCGGACAAATCGGCGGCATGAGCGAGTTCGAGCTGGACACCGCGCTCGGCCTTGCCTATTTTGCGCAGTGCGCCTGCGACATCGTGGTGCTCGAGGTCGGACTCGGCGGCCGCCTGGACCCCACCAACGCCATAGACGCGCCCGACTGCGCCGTGATAACCAATATCGGCCTGGACCATACCGCCCTGCTCGGCAGTACCCCCGCGGAAATCGCCCGTGAAAAGGCGGGAATCCTCAAGCCCGGCTGCCCCGCCGCGCTCTACAGCCAGTCCGACCCCGGCGCCGCGCGCG
>CATJWA010000060.1 GCA_949744025.1 uncultured Eubacteriales bacterium | reverse complement strand
GTGGCACTTCGAGCAGATTTCAACGGTGATGTTCTGCCTGGTGCTGCCGGTCTCGATAATCTCGCCGCAGGCACAGCGGATGGTGGTCTGCTTATAATCGGGGTGGATTCCGGGTTTCATATAATTTTCTCCTTAATTTGAGCTGTCTTGAGTATGCCGGGGGCATGGTTACAAGACGCAGAATGTATTTTAGCACAGCTTTTTTGCCTTTGCAATACCCTTTTCCTTTATTTTCAAGGTTATAGTGCAGGTTTTTTATTGCAATTTGCCAATAAACTGCTATAATATCAATACCACCCGCAAACAGCTCCGGCAACGGAGCAACCCAACCGTTAAAAACGGCAAGGCTGTTTTTTTGGAAACGAAGTTTAAGGAGGCTCCAGAACCATGGGCAAAAGCATCAGAAGGTCAATCAATATACGTGTGATTGCAGCGATAATCTCCGTGCTGCTGTTCAGCGGCGTTATGACCATGAACATCATACGGATAGACCGCACACATGACGTCAGCCTTCAGGCAAGCGCCCTGCTTGACAGGGCTCAGAAGGCCGAGGTGGCGCACTACAAATGGTCGGGCAACCTGAGCAACGCGCTGTACGCCGGAACGGAGTTCACCGGCAGCATGGACTACACCGCCTGCGTCCTCGGCCAGTGGCTGTACGCAGAGCAGGACATGGACGACGAGCAGGTGGCGGCGCTGCGCTCTCAGATAGAGCCGCTGCACCGGCAGCTCCATGAGTCCGCCGGCACCGTGCTCGCACAGCTGGAAACAGACCCCGACGGCGCGCAGCAGTATTACCAGAAGACAATACAGTCAAACCTCACCACACTTGTGGGCCTGCTTGACCAGGTGGTTGAGCGCGGCACCGCGCTGAGCGAGGAGAGCTCGGAGAGTATGCGCGATACCATAAAGCTGATGCATGTGCTCTCCTGCGTATGTCTGGCGCTGGTGCTGATTGCGCTTATCAGCCTGGTGCTGTATGTGCTGCATTTTGTTATCCGGCCCATACTCCGCATTACGGAGAGGACCATGCCGCTGCAGCAGGGCAATCTTGACCTCCAGCTGGACTACACCTCGAAAAACGAGCTCGGAAAGCTGGCGGGAACCCTTGAGCAGTCTGTGCACCGCATACAGGAGTATGTACAGGATATCAACCGCGTTATGGGCGAGCTGTCCGCCGGCAACTTTGACGTGGATACCTCCATGGACTACATAGGCGACTTCCGCTCCATTGAGGAGTCGCTGGGCAGCTTCACCGTGGCCCTGTCGAGCGCTATGGAGAACATCGGTCAGGCCGAAAGAAGCGTTTCAAATCACGCCGAGCAGCTTTCAAGCGGGGCGCAGGCGCTTGCTCAGGGCGCGACCGAGCAGGCCAGCGCCGTGCAGGAGATTTACGCCACCGTTGCGGACCTGTCCAAAAGCTCGGAGAAAAACGTCGCCGCCGCGGCCGAGGCGCAGCGCAGCGCCCAGCTCACCAGCGAGCAGGTCACGCTCAGCAGCGAGCAGATGCGCGATATGGTCTCCGCCATGCAGGACATCGCCGAGGCCTCTCAGCAGATTGGCCGGATAATCGCCACGATTGAGGATATCGCCTTCCAGACGAACATTCTTGCCCTGAACGCCGCGGTTGAGGCCGCGCGCGCGGGCTCTGCCGGCAAGGGCTTCGCCGTTGTTGCCGACGAGGTGCGCAATCTTGCTTCGAAGTCCGACGAGGCCGCCAAGGCGACCAAGGACCTTATCGAGAATTCGATAAGCACCACGGAGCGCGGCAACAAGATAATGGTGGAGGTCTCCGCCTCTCTGGAAAAGGCGCAGGAGCTTGTTACGCGCTCCAACAGCGCCATTGCCGCGATAACCAAGGCGATAAACGCGGAGTCCGAGGCTCTGACCCAGGTCTCCGAGGGCATTGGCCAGATTTCCTCCGTAGTGCAGACCAACTCCGCCAGCAGCGAGGAGTCCGCCGCCGTGAGCTCGGAGCTGTTCGACCAGGTACATTTGCTCCAGGCCGAGACGAGAAAGTTCAAGCTCAAAAAGAGCGGCGCGGGACGCTATTCCCAGGCGACCTGACGCTTCCTTTATAACCTGAAAACAGAGACTGTCCGCAAAATGCGGACAGTCTCTGTTTATACTCCCTTAAACCTCGCAGCAGATGCCCGGGGTGAGGAAATATACCAGCTTCCGGTGCACCGGAAGCTTGCGGATGCGTTCAAGTGCGGCGGCGTAGGCGCCAAGCTGGGCGGCGTAGACCTGCGCCCTTGCCGCGGCCTCATCGGCGCTGACGCGGTCGGTTTTGTAGTCGATTACGGTTATGCGGCCGTCCTCGACGATGAAGCAGTCAACCACGCCCTGGAGCAGAAGCCGTTCGCCGGCCGGCGCGTCGAAATAGTCCGCGGCCTCGGCCAGAAGCGTGAAGCGAAACTCGCGCCGCATTTCCTGAGCGGAGAGCAGTCTCTGGCACAGCGCGGACGCGCCGAAGCGGGTAACGGCGCGGACATCGGCCTCCTGCGCCTGCGCGCGCGTGAGAATACCGCAGGCGCTCAGGCGCTCAAGCTCGGCGCGG
>CATJWA010000059.1 GCA_949744025.1 uncultured Eubacteriales bacterium | reverse complement strand
TTGCAATATGGGGCTTTCCTCTATTTTGTATTAGAGCACTGATTTTTCAAAATGCTTTAAACGCAAAACTAATATTTCTACGCAAGGCAGCTATTTAGACACTGCTTTTCAATAAAACAGGCTTGTAAGCATCCTCAAATGCCTGCAGCGTCTTATAGTTCAGCGTCTGATGGGGTCGCACCTCATTGTAGAAGCGAATATACGCTTCCACACTTCTGCGAAAGTGCTGTTCAGAGGTGTAGTCTTTTCGATAAGCCTCCTCTCGTTTGAAGGAGGAAAAGAAGGCTTCTACCACGGCGTTATCCAACGGTCTGGCAGTTGCAGAGAAGGATTGCTTCACACCAAACTGCTGAAATAGACCAGTCAGTGTCTTTGAAACATATTGACTGTCACGGTCGCTATGAAAAGTTAGGTTCTGCGGTTTCCCCCGTTCCTGATAAGTGGTCTTGAAGGTTGCTGTTACCAGATGCGTACTCATGTGCTGGGATACCCGCCAGCCGATGATCTTGCGGGAGCATAGATGCAGAATGATGCAGAGATAAACCCAATAGCTTTTGACCTTGAAGTATGTAATGTCACTGACCCAGATTTGATTAGGACGCTCTGCTGAAAACTCCCGTTTTAGCAGATTTTGCTTTGCATACTGTTGTTTCCGTTTAAACAGCTTTTTGGCGTCTGTCCGGACGCTACATAGACCCATCTCTTGCATGATGGCAGAAATGCGCTTTTTGCCTACATGAATACCACTCGCAGCCAAGACGATATGGATTTTCTCTGCACCAAAGCGCTGCTCACTGTCATCAAACACCTGCTTGACCATTAACATGAGCTGACCTTGCTCCTCCTGATACTTGCTTCTGTCTGCTTTGCGGAAGATGTGATTGTAGAAGGTTCCCCTTGCCACATCAAGGGCATCGCATAGCTCATGGACGCTGAAGGGATTGCCTGCCCGGTTGTAGAGTTCCTCAAGGGTGGCAAGCTTTTTCTGCAATGGTACATTGGACAGATAACCGGTCTGGCGGATGATCTCCATGTGATGCTCCAGCTTCCGCAGCCGGCGGGCAATGGCGTCAAATTCTTTGGGTGTGTAGGTGCGGTTGGGCATTTTGATTGAGCAGTATGTTTTACGCCATTGGTACAGGGTACTTTGGGAAATGTGCAATTCCTGGCTCAACGCCTTGATGGACTCACACTTCTCATAGCGGCGGATGGTTTTGACTTTGATTTCTGTTGGATAGGTAGT
>CATJWA010000058.1 GCA_949744025.1 uncultured Eubacteriales bacterium | reverse complement strand
TGATTCTGTTTTATCCTTCTGGCAATAAATCGCTCATTGATGTAAGCAAGAACCAGATTATAGACACGGCAAACTCCCGCCCAACTGGGCGGGAGTTTTCCATATCCAAAACTCTTACGCAACGCCCTCAAAGCCTGCAAAGCCGCGGCTCTTGTCCGCCGGCTCTGCCGCCGCCTCGGGCTGCTGAGGCTTCGAGGCCGTCACAGTCTCGGTCACGCCGCCGGAGACATAAACCCGACCGCACTCGGGGCAGATGTCCGTGTGCAGCGTTACGCTCTGACTGACCACACGGCGGTCCTCCCGCGCGGCCTTGGCCTGCTCGCGCACAACATGCTCCTGCTCGTGACCGCGCACCGCGCCGGCAGCCTGGTCCGGAGACATGCGAGTCGGCGTCTTAAACGACACGCCGGGGTCGTCTGAGCCGTCCTGATACCTGCGCTGCTCGCAGGTTTCGCACTTGCCCTCCTCGGCCGCCTTCTGCGCGCCCTCAACGCCGAGGGCCTCACCGGACTGCTCCTGTCCATGAACGCCGGCCGCCTGAGCGTCTGCCCAGGCTAAGCCCGGCGGCACGGCGGCCTTGCCTGCCGCCATTCCCTCCGCGCCTTCCGCGCCAAAGCCGTCGCCGGCGTACTGTATCCTCATGCGCACCGCCATCTCTGTTGGGTCGGAGGCGTGACGCATGAGAAGCCCGCGGTTTATATCCGCGTCAGCCGCACCCTTTACCGTTGTAACCGGACGTACCGGTTCCACCGGAGCTTCAGGCTGCGCTGCACGGTGGAGCGACAGCGCGGCAACGCCCTGCGCCCCCTGCGCGCCTTTGACCTTAGGCGAGCCGCCGGCCGCCGATACGCCGGAATAGCGCCCGTACATGTACTGGCTGTAAATTCCATTTATTCCTGAGATTGGATTGAGCATATATATCACCCCACAGGTGCATTCTTATAATATATTATAACAGATTAAGCCAAAAACGCAACAGCTATTTTACGGCCGATTGGGGGAAGGACAAAAAGATTGTCCTCTCGGCCTCGGTATTTGATATTATAATTTGAATATATGTCCATATGCCAAGCTATAGAGCGGTGACCCGGGCTCAATGAATAAAGCCTGACGGAAAACAAGTGTTGAATTTTTCCAAATCGCACAATAAAGGATGGTTAAAAACCCTTGCGTTTATTTCCGCATAGTGCTATAATGATGCAAAATGGATAGGTGCCCATGGCAGAAAAAGCGCAAGGGAACGCCGAAAAAGGCGTCCCCCACGCGGCGGCGTGGCTGAAAGACGCGGCCGGCGGCACATATTCCTGTTTTTGGATGACCCGAAGTACTTGCATTTTTATGAAATTTCATTCATAATAGCTATATTACGCCGCCGGCCCTCAATAGCCGCGGCGGTGCGTGAACAGGGAGCGTGAATATGGACTTTTTGACAAGCAACTCCATGCTGCTGATGGAAAAATCCATGGATTTTCTGTGGACCAAGCAGGCGGCGATACTCGACAATATGGCAAACGTCGAGACCCCGAACTATAAAGCGAAGGTAGTAACCTTTGAGGAGAGCATCCGCGACAAGCTGCGCATGGCGGCCGAAGGCAGGGACGAGTACGGACGGAGCGCAAAGCAGTCTGTCCGCGACGTGATTGAAAACTCGGAGATGTACGTTTTCGAGCCCTCTGACGCCAAGCGTATGGATGATAACGACGTGGACACCACAGAGCAGATGGT
The DNA here is from genome assembly GCA_949744025.1 of uncultured Eubacteriales bacterium. Taxonomy (GTDB): domain Bacteria; phylum Bacillota; class Clostridia; order Oscillospirales; family Oscillospiraceae; genus JAMPGF01. Next base: position 834 of record CATJWA010000058.1, on the reverse strand, counting down.
TGAGATGGTGCGCAACGCTTATCAGCAGCAATATGTATATAATGCGATAAACAAGAGCTACGCGATACTGCGCATGGCCGTGCGCGGACAGTAAGGAGGCGGAGTAAATGGCTTTTTTGAGCAGTATAAATATCATCGGCTCCGGCCTGACGGCGCAGCAGCTTCGCCTTGACGTGGTGTCGGAAAACGTAACCAACGCCCAGACCACACGCACGGAAAACGGAGGCGGAGCCTACCGCCGCAAGATGGTCGTGTTTCAGGCCGAGAGCGGCCGCGACACCTTCCGCGATGCCATGGCCCGCGCGGCAAACGGCAGTATTGCCAATTCATCCGTAAGGCCCACCGCCGGCGGCGTGCGCGTAACACAGATTGTGGAGGATGAGCAGTCCCCCATGAAGTTGGTGTACGACCCCACGAGCCCCGACGCCAACGAGGACGGCTATGTGGAAATGCCGAATGTGGACATGGTGCTTGAAATTGCCGATGCCATGGCCGCCTCACGTGCCTACTCCTCGAATGTCACGGCTTTCAATACGATGAAGTCCGTAATTTCCAGCGCGCTGGAGATAGGCAAATAAAAAGATTAATTTGCGGTTAAAGGAGACAATCGGCCGATGAGCATCACAAGCGAGGGCATGGGTATCACCAATACCATACAGGGGATAAACCCGCTTAAAATAAATGACCGCGGCGCCGGAGCACCCAAAACCGGCGCGGCGGGCGACAGTGCATTCGCCTCCGTTTTCAAAACAGCGTTTGAAACCGCCCAGAGCGCGGTCAGCGGCACTGAGGATAATGACGGAGACGAAAATTTTATTGTCTCAATTTTTAAGG
>CATJWA010000057.1 GCA_949744025.1 uncultured Eubacteriales bacterium | reverse complement strand
TATATGCTTTATGCCGAGTCTTTTCAGCGCCTCGGGCACAAGCTTGTGGCCGGCGCCGTGGAATGGGGTATAGACAATCTCAAGCTTATCGGCAACCTTAGCGACAACGTCTCTGTCTATCGCCTGGGCCATGACGCGCTCCAAAAACGCCTCGTCCGTCTCCTCACCGATAACCTCCACAAGGCCCTTTTCCTTTGCCTCGTCAAAGCTTATGCTCTTGAAGCCGGTGAAGATATCTATCTTCTCCATCTCCGCGGCTATGGCGGCGGCATGCTGGGGCGGGAGCTGCGCCCCGTCCGACCAGTAGACCTTATAGCCGTTGTACTCCTTGGGGTTGTGGCTGGCCGTTACGTTTATGCCCGCGGCCGCGCCGTAATACCGGATGGCAAAGCTCAGCTCGGGGGTCGGGCGCAGAGCGTCGAAAATCCTCACGTGTACGCCGTTGGCCGCCATGACGCAGGCCGCCTCGCGAGCGAACACGTCGCTGTTTATGCGGCAGTCATAGCACACCACGACGCCCTTTTGCATCGCCTCGCCGCCCTCGCGGCAGATTACGTTGGCAAACGCCTGCGTCGCGTGGCGGATGATATGGACGTTCATGTTGTTCAATCCCGTCTTCATCGTGCCGCGCAGGCCGGCGGTGCCGAACTCCAGAGGTGCAAAGAAGCGGCTTTCAATCTCTTTTTCATCGCCGCGTATCTCGTTGAGCTCCTTCCACTCGCTCTCGTTCAGGGCAGGGTTGTCCAGCCATTTTTCGTACTCAGCCTTGTAATTCGTCATCAGGTTCAGCCTCCATTAACGCTTTTGCGTCTTCATACATATTTTCGGGTACAAGAATATCCGCTCCGGTGCCCGACATGCCCAGCACTATTTTGCCGAACACGCCGTCGCCCGGGTAAACACGTACTGCGGGGATGCCGTATGCCTCAAGCATATTTACGAGCATTACGTCCTCCATGTCGCTGCTCTTGCAGTGGGTAAGCTTAATGGGCGCAACATAGTCGCCGTCCTCGCGGCGCGGCCACTTTTCCATCGTCTGCCACGGGAATTTTCCCATTTCCATCCCGAACCTGTCCATCCTCATGCTCCCTCATTTATGATATCTGCTTCCCTCAATAATCGTGAACGCACGGTAAAGCTGCTCACAGAGCATGACGCGCGCAAGATGATGGGGAAAGGTCATTCTCGACATTGAAAGGCGCAGACGGGCCTGACGCTTGAGCTCCCCGCTCAGGCCGAAGCTGCCGCCCGTGACAAAGCACAGTGAGCTGCTTCCAGCGCCGGCCCAGGACTGTATCAGTCCGGCCAGCTCCACGCTGCTTTTGCTCTCGCCCTCGACACACATGGCCACAAGCACGCTGCGGGGCGGCACGCGCTTTTCTATCAGGGCGCGCTCACGCTCGAGCGCGGTGTCAATTTCCTTCTGCGAGGGATTTTCCGGCAGGCGCTGCTCGGGGATTTCCTCGCTTTCAAAGCGGCAGTAGGCCCCCAAACGCTTGCGGTATTCCTCAAAGGCGGCAGTATAATGGCGCTCCTTCATTTTACCGACGCTGACAAGCCTCACTGTGAGCATGGCGTTGCCTCCCCCGCCGGCGGGCATGGCGTTTCTTCCTCCACGCACACCGTCAGGCGGCCGGCCATTGGCGCGCAGGCAAGATACACCTGCCTACCTCCGAGCGCATTGTACACCGTTTTGTACGCCAGCTCCGGCGTGTTGTTCTCCCGGCTGAGATGGCCGAGCACTATGTATTTCGCTCCGCTGCCGGCAAGGCTCACGGCCAGGCGGGCGCAGTCATCATTTGAAAGGTGTCCCCTCGGGGAGAGTATGCGCCGCTTGAGATAGAGCGGGTAGGGTCCGGAGGCGAGCATGTCCGTGTCATGATTTGCCTCTATGAGCACCGCCCCGCAGCCGCGAAGGGCGGCCTCCGTCTCCTCCGTGACGCAGCCCATATCCGTTGCAAAGCCGAGCGCGCAGCCCCGCTCAATGCGGTAGCCCACGCTCTCGTCCGTATCATGGGAGGTGTGAAACGCCGTTACGGTCATGCCGCCGAGCTCAAAGCCCTCACCAACCGGAATCACATGGATATACCGCTCCAGTCCCGGGACGCAGCGGCGCAGATTTCCCGCCAGAACGCCAGGCGCGTACACCGGAAGGGCGTGATACTTTGTGAGCATCGCAAGGCCGCTTATATGGTCGGAGTGCTCATGCGTAATGAGGATTCCCGAAAGCTGCTCCGGCGCAAGGCCGGACACGGACAGGTTTTCCCTTATACGCTTCATAGATATTCCGGCATCTATCAATATATTCCCGCCGGCGAAGGACACGAGGGCACAGTTGCCCGTACTGCCGCTGGCGAAGGTGGTCAGGAGCATATCAGCAGGCGTTTTCCGCGTCCATTCGTCCGCGGTCCTCTGGGTCGGTTACAACCATTATATCCGCGCCGAGGCGGCGCAGCTTGCCGACAAAATCCTGATACCCGCGCTCGATAAAGCGCACGTCCTCTACAACCGTTGTGCCTGATGCGCACAGGCCGGCAATGACCATGGCCGCGCCC
>CATJWA010000056.1 GCA_949744025.1 uncultured Eubacteriales bacterium | reverse complement strand
TGTGAGAATGGGTACTTGGAGCTGCTGGAGAAAAAGAAAGCGGCATCATTTACCCTGACGCCGAAGTTGTGGATAGAGCGAACGAAAGCGATTGGCATTATATCAAAGCAGGGCAAGTCCGGCGGGACATTTGCTCACCCGATGATTGCCTGTGAGTTCGCTTCGTGGCTTGAGCCTGAGTTTAAGATGCTGCTGCTGAATCTGTCGTTGGGCAGGGAACGGTTTATATAGCTATAATAGTTTACGCAAACACATCTTTGGCGCACTAAGGAGGCAAAATGGAAAATACTTGGACAATAAATGAGCTTAAGGAACTATATTACAACAATCAATATTCACAGTTGATCGAAAAAATATACCCCGTGATTCAAAAGCATGGTATACGGAAAGGTAATTATTGGTCATTTGACTGGTATTCATGCAAACTACTTTGTTCCGCTTTATTTTTGTGTGGATATTACTATGATTGCCTCCTCATGATGAAATTACTATTTGCAGATATATCATTCGAATCAGAAATTCTCACTGCATATGAAAGAGCTCACTTTGTCGAATGCGCTTTAGAGTCATTATTATATTCTGTCTTTAATGAATCATCCTTAGTAATTGACCCAAATAGAAAGATTGAATTATTATTGGAAAAAGCAATGATATATTTTGAAAGCGATAGTGAATATGATGACTGTAAATTCATATCTATAAAAAACCTCTATGAAAAATATAAAAATGGAAAACCACCCTATTACACAGTTTCGTTTTTTGTTCCATTGGTTCTAAATTTTGAACACTATACATTTGATTTGACAGGTGCATATCCATATCGCAGTATGGAAATTAAGCGTAAAAAGCACGGGACCGTTAATGGCACGGTATTCTCAGTAACAATTGAGGGGTTTATTAAGGCTGACTCTTTCTGGGAAGGGCCCACATGGTCCAATCGGCAAAAATTAGCTTCAACGACTTTGGCTCTTAACCTTGTCAATCGATTATTGCTAATTATTTCTGAAGGTGATATACAAGATTTTATACCCAGAATACGACATGAGCAATTATCCAACGTGGTATTACACCAATACGCAGGCGATGGGTGCCTATATCATTGGTGTGATGGAACCATGTTCGATGGGCAGTTTATAAGAAAATGGCTACAAAGGCCAGAATATACTCACGAAGAACTTGAAAAAATAAATCACCTGTTAATCAGCAATTATAATCTTCCTTTGTATGCGTCCTTATATCATCAAGCACAGAACATTATGCATGCTGGATTGTATGAGGAAAGCATCATGCTATTCTTCGTGTGTATGGAAGCTACCGTGCATTACTGGTGCGAATTTATCTCAAGGTTAAGCGGCATTGATGCTGATTATAAAGAATTTATATCCCGTAAGCACATTTGTATTAATTGCTCACTTTACCTCAAAGAACCAAACGGAAAAGGTGTAAGTACGGCAAAACTGCCTCCTTCCATTCG
>CATJWA010000055.1 GCA_949744025.1 uncultured Eubacteriales bacterium | reverse complement strand
TGTATAGCAAGCAAAAAAACCTGCATAGCCGATTATCGCGTTTTGTGCTATAATCACAGAATACTATATACTCTCTCTCTTGTCAAGAAAATTAATAAAAATTTTCATTGACGTAATAGAAAAATTATTGTATTATATCGGTGAGGAAGATGTATAAGTATAAAGTATATCTGTTCGTTTTCGTTTGCCGCTTTTTCGGCATCCCCTCTGGAGGCAGCTTATGGATATCAACCAGCTGAAATACTTCATTTCCGTGGCGCAGACGCTTAACTTTTCCGAGGCGGCGCGGCGCAACGGGCTTACCCAGCCTTCGATAAGCCACCACATAAACGAGCTGGAAAGGCAGCTTGGCTGCAAGCTTTTTATCAGGGACAAGCGCAGCGTCGAGCTGACCGACGCGGGCAGGACCTTTCTGCCCAGCGCGCTGGAGATTGTGGACATTTCCCACAAGGCCGCGCTTCAGCTTGCGAGCATGGAGCAGGGTCTGGCGGGGCATATCTCGATTGCGGCGCTGACGACCTCGTCGGCAATACTCTCAAGGTGCCTGACGGCGTTTTCCAGGGCGCATCCTCAGATAACGGTGGACATAAACTTTACATCGGGGCGCACGCAGTCGTTTATCATGAACGAGGACAAGTACGACGTGCATTTCGCCATGGAGGACATGGTGCCGGTGGGTGAGACCTTCACGTCGATTCTGGCGCACACGGACAGGCTGTGCCTGGCCGTGCCGAAAAATCACCCGCTTGCCGCGGGGCCGGCGGATTTTTCAAGGCTGAAGGGAGAGCGGTTTATCTCCGTTTCTCAGAACGACGGGCCGGCGCTGTACAAGCAGATTATGAGAGTGTGCCGCGCGCGCAGCTACACGCCGAACGTCACCTGCCAGTACGACAGGGCCGAGGCGGTGCTGCTGTCTGTCGGCGCGGGACTGGGCATATCCATCATTCCCGAGGCGCTGAGCAATGTTTTTTACTCGGACAACGTGGCTTTCCTGCCGATAGAGGGGGACGACGTTTACAGAAACTACGTCGTAGCCTGGCGAAGAAACATCACAAATCCCGCCGTGACTCTTTTTACGGGTATTGTGCGGGGCTTGTTCCCGCAGGAGGGAGAGGGAAAGGCGGACGGAGAAATTTGACTTTTTTCCTTGACCTGCGAATAATTAGCGGATATAATATATGCGTATGAGCGCGTCCGCGCTCAGAACGGTTATATTTATATTATTTACTTATGTTTCCGCGCCGGCTTTTCTAAGGGCGGGCGTCCGGAGGGACGCGGGCCTATGAGGGCTCGGCCTGAGCCGTTTGGCTTGCGGGGTCACTGCCGGAAACGGCATGGCCTTCACGTTTTGAGAAGGAAACGGGCATTT
>CATJWA010000054.1 GCA_949744025.1 uncultured Eubacteriales bacterium | reverse complement strand
TTCAACCTGCTGCCGGCGCTGCCGCTGGACGGCGGGCGGGCGCTGGCGCTGTTGTGCCGTGCGCGTACCGTGCGCGCCTGCTCGCTGGGCACGGCGCTGCTGCTCATGGCCGCGGGGCTGTGGGCGCTTTTTGAGTACGGGTCATTGTCGCTGCTGGTAATGGGCGGCTGGCTGCTGGTTTACAATGCGGGGTGAATCGAGCGTTGACATCCAGGGCGGGGCGCTATACAATTTTGATGCACGTTTAAGATAAACCGGCTCTTGACGGAGGTGCTGCAATGAAAAAAATGCTTTTGACGCTCGTGCTTACGGCCGCGCTGCTGCTGACGGCCTGCGGCGGCGGGGGAAAGGCTGACGGAGTGGAGATACCGGACTGGAAGCCCTCGGAGATATACACGGACGCCGATATTGAGGCGGCATTTAAAACGGTGGAAAAATATTTTGCAAAGGAATTTGACGGCTGCACGCTCACGAAGCTCTGGTACCCGGGCGACAGCCTTGTTGAGGAGTTTTGGGACTGCGCGCGGCGGTACGGCGCGGATGAGGCGATTGTGCTGTATTCCTGCTTTAACGTGGGTTCCTCCGGGGGAGACGGCTCGCTCAACCCAAATTCAACCTATGAGGATTGGAGCTGGACTTTAATCCGGAGCGGCGGCGGGAGATGGGAGCACGCCGACCACGGGTATTTCTGATTTAAAGGGCGCTTATCCGTAAACGGGTAAGCGCTTGACCTTTTGGGCGCTATGGTATAAAATGCTTTAGACAAAAAACTTTGGAGCTTCACATATATGGACAGACGACTGAAGAGAATCCTACCCCGGGTGCAGAAGCCGGCGCGGTACACGGGAGGGGAGTATAACCAGATTATCAAGGACAAGTCGGAGGTTGACCTGCGCATGGCCTTCTGCTTTCCGGACACCTACGAGATAGGTATGTCCAACGTGGGTATGCGCATACTCTACAGCACCATAAACTCCATGCTGGGCGTATGGTGCGAGCGGGTTTTCGCGCCCTGGGGGGACATGGAGGCGGAAATGCGCGCCGCCGGTGTGCCGCTGTACGCGCTCGAGAGCGGCGATCCCGTGGCGGAATTTGACGCGGTGGGCTTTTCCATAGGCTACGAGATGGCCTACACGGCGGTGCTGAACATGCTCGACCTTGCGGGCATACCGCTGCTCCGGGAGGAGCGCACCGAGCTGCTGCCGCTGGTGTTCGCCGGAGGTACGGCCTGTGTCAACCCTGAGCCCATGGCGCGCTTCATGGACCTTTTTCTCATCGGCGAGGGCGAGGAGATGGACAACGAGCTGCTGGAGCTTCTGCGAACGGCCAAACGGGAGGGCTGGAGCAAGGGAGAGTTTCTGCGCCGCGCGGCGGACATCGAGGGAGTGTACGTGCCCTCGCTCTATGAGCCCGAGTACAACGCCGACGGCACCTTGAGGGCCGTGACGGCGCGTGACGGCGCGCCGGAGCGGGTACGCCGCAGGATTGTTCGGGACTTTGACGCATCCCACTTTCCCACGCGGCAGATTGTGCCCTCCACGGAGATTGTCCACGACAGGGTGAACCTTGAGCTCTTCCGCGGCTGCATACGCGGCTGCCGCTTCTGTCAGGCGGGCTATGTCTACCGCCCCGTGAGAAACCGGAGCGTGGACAGGCTGCTCGAGCAGGGGATAGACAGCCTGAAAAACACCGGCTATCAGGAGATAACCCTTTCTTCCCTGTCCTCGAGCGATTACCGAGAGCTCCCCGCGCTGTGCGACGGGCTGCTGGATTACTGCCGCGATAAGAGCATAAGCCTTGCCCTGCCCTCGCTGCGGGCGGACAATTTTTCGATGGAGATAATGCAAAAGGTGCAGTCGGTGCGAAAATCCGGCCTGACCTTCGCGCCCGAGTCGGGGTCGCAGCGCCTGCGCGACGCGATAAACAAGAACGTGCGCGAGGAGGACTTGCTTGAGTCCTGCCGCGTGGCCTTCGCGGGGGGCTGGAACGGGGTGAAGCTCTACTTCATGCTCGGTCTGCCCACGGAGACGGACGAGGACGTTATCGCCATAGCGCAGGTCGCGCGCGACGTGCTCCACTGCTGGCGTGAGCACGCGGCCAACAAAAACCGGGGCGTGCGCATAACCGTGTCCACCTCCTGCTTCGTGCCCAAGCCGCACAGCCCCTTCCAGTGGGAAAGGCAGATTCCCATGGAGGAATACATGCGGCGCGTCAGCCTCCTGCGCGGGGAGATGAACATGCGAAACGTGACCTACAACTGGCACGACCCCGCCACGGGCTATATCGAGGCCGCGCTCTCGCGCGGGGACCGCAAAATAGGCGCGGTTATCGAGCAGGTCTGGCGCGACGGCGGGCATTTGGACGCATGGAGCGATTATTTCTCCTTTGAGCGCTGGATGGACGCCTTTGAAAAGTGCGGGCTGGACGCGGACTTCTACGCCGCGCGGGAGCGGGGCCGCGGCGAGCTGCTGCCCTGGGAGGTCGTGGACAGCGGCGTGCGCCGTGAGCACCTCTGGCGGGAGCGCGAGCGCTGCTATG
>CATJWA010000053.1 GCA_949744025.1 uncultured Eubacteriales bacterium | reverse complement strand
TCCCAAAACTTGCTTAAGGAGTGTGATTTATTTGGTTAAGCTGATCATGGGCCTGAAGGGCTCCGGTAAAACTAAGACTCTTGTTGATCTTGTCAGAAAAGCAGTTGATGAAGAACACGGCTGCGTGGTGTGCATAGAAAAGGACAAAAACCTTACCTATGATATTCCTTACACCGCACGACTGATACATGCCGGTGAGTATGGCATTGCCTCAAATGAACTTCTGCGTGGCTTTATCTCCGGACTGCATGCCGGCAACTATGATATTTCCCACGTTTTTATTGATAACTTCTACAAAATGCTTGACGACAGCTCCGAGCCTGCCGTTGTAGCAATGCTCCAGTGGCTGGACAAATTCAGCACAAATGAAAAAGTCAGCTTTACCATTAGCGCCACTGCCGACCCCAATACTGTCGGTGATGAAATCAGGAAATTCTTCTGAGCAAAAAGGCTTACGGTATAAATGGACATCCGCGTGACACTTTGGTGTCACGCGGATATTTTTTTTATGTTTTTCATGGAAGAATGTATATCACGAGTCCAGCTCCTGAACCTTTTTCTTAAAGCTGTTCCTTGCACGTGTCAGCGCCATTCTTACACTGCCCGGCTTTATACCCATTTCAGAAGCTATTTCCGAGTCCGTCAGTTTTAAGTGATATTTCCATGTGAGAATTATTTTTGACTTTTCGTCAAGACCCTGCCACGCCTTATGTGTATTCTCTAAGCGCTCCTTTGTCAGAACCCACACCTCAGGAGTATCAGACCGGTCCTCAAAAATATCCAGACTCTCGCTGTCCACATACTCAATCCGCTTATTTTTACGCATCCAACTTATTGCCGAACGGCGGCTGGTCGTAATAATATAGTTGATTTTGTCCGTTTCTGACAGTTTTTTTGAGAAGCTCAATTTTGTCAATCAATTTCTCAATGGATGTTTGCAGAATATCCTCCGCTGTCCATGGGTCCGATATGAGCTTCATTATCTGCGAGTACATAATCCACTTGTATGAAATATACAACTCTTCCATGAACTTACTGTCATCTGGGTCCTCTATAGTTAGTATAATAGCTGGAATCATTTTTCTCTCTCCTCAATTCCGTATTCCCTATAAATATATTATTATAAAAGATTTGTTTTTTCAAGTAAATAAATGTAGAATTTTATCTCACGATGTATATAATAAAAAGATGTTGACAATTCAAAATCATTATGATATTATTTTGACATCATAAATATAAAGGAGTGTCAAAAAGATGGAAGAGAAAATTTTAACCACAAAGAAAAACGGGATGCCTGTGCTGCTTGCTGTTATCATTTTGTACATAGTGTCCATCGCTGCGCTGTTTATCTGTGCAAGACTATATCAGGACATGTATCCCGGCATTTTAGTCCTTATCATCCTTGCTGTAGCAATACTGGTCATTGGCTGGATTCCCCTGTGCGGATTGAAGGTGCTCAAGCCCCAGGAGGCGCTGGTACTGACACTGTTTGGTAACTACGTCGGAACCCTTCGCGGAGCCGGTTTCTATGCCGTGAATCCCTTCTGCACTGCCGTAAACCCCGCCGCACGCACCAAACTGGCTCAGAGCGGCGATACCACCTCCGCATCTGCTTCCAAGGGCTTCAAAATCTCACTTGACGGTCAGCACGTTATACCTGACCCAGGTCTCGGCATGAAGCTCTCTCTCAAGCAGATGACCCTCAACAACGGCCGTCAGAAGATAAACGATTGTCTTGGCAACCCCGTGGAGATTGCCATCGCCGTTATATGGAATGTTACCGACACTGCAAAGGCCGTGTTTAATGTCGATAACTATAAGGAATATCTTTCCCTACAGTGTGACAGCGCCCTGCGCAATATCGTTCGCATGTACCCCTACGACGTGGCCCCAAATGTTGACACTACCGGCGATGGCAAGGCTGACGAGGGCAGTCTGCGCGGCTCCAGCGAGGAGGTTGCCCGACGCATACGCAGCGAAATACAAAGCAAGGTAAGAGATGCCGGCCTGGAAATTGTCGAGGCACGCATTACCTATCTGGCTTACGCGCCCGAGATTGCCTCAGTAATGCTCCAGCGTCAGCAGGCTTCGGCCATCATAGACGCGCGCAAAATGATTGTTGACGGCGCCGTCGGCATGGTGGAAATGGCGCTCGAGCGACTGAGTGAAAAACAGGTTGTAAATCTGGATGAGGAACGAAAGGCGGCCATGGTTTCCAATCTGTTGGTGGTGCTGTGCGGCAACAGGGACGCCCAGCCCGTCGTAAACTCCGGCAGCCTGTATTGAGCCTATGGCAGAGAAAAAACAAATTCCACTGCGTGTCTCGGCCGAGCTCTACGCCGCCATAGCCTCCTGGGCCGAAGATGACTTCCGTTCCATAAACGGTCAAATAGAATACCTTCTGACCGAGTGTGTCCGCCAGCGAAAGAAAAATGGCTCTCCCATCCCCAAGGAGCTGGATGTACCACCTGAGTTGGATATATCGTAATCAAATAACCGCCCCATTAGGGGCGGTTAT
>CATJWA010000052.1 GCA_949744025.1 uncultured Eubacteriales bacterium | reverse complement strand
AGTCCTGTTGCACTAAAATAAAAACCACGGGCATAGCCCGTGGTTTTTATTTTTTGGGTTCTTACTTCATACCTTTGATAATATCGTCAATCTGATGAGCGACCCTGATAAAATCAGATGCGGTGTATCCCTTTGTGGTCATGGCGGCGGTTCCGATTCTTACGCCGGAGGCAAGCTGCGGGGGACGCGTCTCGCCGGGAATGCAGTTTTTGTTGAGGGTAATCCCGTGCCTGTCCAGCTCGTTCTGGACGTCCTTACCCGTCAGGCCGGTTTCTGTCAGGTCGAGGAGGAGCAGGTGGTTGTCCGTGCCGCCCGTGACGACGCGGTAGCCCATGGAGATAAACTCATCGGACATGGCACGGCAGTTTTTCACCACATTATGGATGTATTCCGCGAACTCCGGCTCGCAGGCCTCCGCCGCGGCGACGGCCTTGCCGGCAATCACGTGCTGGAGCGGCCCGCCCTGACAGCCGGGAAACACCGCGCTGTCAACCTTTTTCGCCAGCTCCGGACGGCAGAAGATCAGGCCGCCTCTGGGTCCGCGCAGGGTCTTGTGGGTGGTGGTCGTTATAATGTCGGCAAGTCCGAAGGGGGACGGATGGTCACCCGCGGCGACAAGCCCGGCGATGTGGGCCATGTCCACCATGAAATACGCGCCGCAGCCCTTTGCAATCTCCGAGAAAGCATTAAAATCGATAATTCTGCTGTATGCGGAGGCTCCGGCGAGAATGAGCTTAGGCCGGCAGCTCTCGGCCTTTGCGCGCACATCCTGCATGTCGATACGGCCGTTTGCGTCCACATCGTAAAATACCATATTAAAAAGCTTGCCGCTGAAATTGACGGGAGAGCCATGGGTCAGGTGTCCGCCGTTGTCGAGGCTCATCGCTAAAATGGTGTCGCCGGGCTTCAAAACGCTCATGTAAGCAGCCAGGTTGGCGGAAGCTCCGCTGTGGGGCTGTACGTTTACATGATAGTCCGTATTGAAAACCCTGCGCCACAGGTCGCAGCAGTATTCCTCGAGCTCATCGACATTTTCGCAGCCGCCGTAATAGCGGCCGCGGTTGCCGCTGGTCCGCTGTGTGGGATAGCCCTCGCTGTATTTGTTGGTCAGGCACGATCCGACGGCGCGCAGGACATCCTCGCTGACAAAGTTTTCGCTGGCTATCAGCTCAATGTTGTTCTCCTGCCGCTGCCGCTCCTTTTCAATCATGTCGAACACTTTTGATTTCATATGTGTCTCCTCTCAATATACATTTGAAATAAAATTTAACATTTTCTATATTAGCACAGCTTATTAGTAATTGCAACCGGCTTATTATATGAGCTCGTGGTGGACGTACTTTCAGATAAATCGTAATTTGAAGCCTGATGCATACGCCTTCCGTCTGAAAGTATTGTGGAAAAAGTATATTGACTTTGCACAGGTTTTGTATTAATATCTCTCTGCTTCCGGCATAGAGTCCGTAACAGGAAATGCAGAAGCCTCAATCAAAACCGTCCGGCGCGGAGGCGCCGTTTTTTTACGCAAGGCAAGAGGAGCAAAGGAGGAATTGAAATGGATAATATAAAGATAATCGCCAACGCTGTTGCCCTCGCCGCATCATTTATAATGGTAGGCATCGGACTTATCCGCGATAAGCGCCGCCTGCTGATAACACAGTGCGCCCAGTTCGGGCTTATGGGCCTGAGCAACCTTATGCTCGGCGGCGTCAGCGGATGTATATCCAATTTCGTGAGCATAGCGCGCAATCTCTGCTGTGTGAGGCGGGACATGTCCCTGGCTTTGAAGATTGGCTTTTCTGCCGTTCAGACCGTGCTGACGCTTCTTGTAAGCCGCGGCGGCGCGCTGGAGATTTTGCCGGTTCTGGCCACGATAATTTACACTTTCTGCCTGAACACTCAAAACCCCGTGCTCCTCAAATGCGTCATGGCGGCAACTCAGTCCATGTGGGTTGTGTATGACTTTGCCATGTGCAACTATGTCGCTTTTACATTTGATGTGTTCACAATCTGTTCCATTCTTGTCAGCATAGCAGTGCTCAAGGGCCTGATAAAGCCCCGCGGGAGCAGCGCGAAAACCGTATGAAGAAAAAACCTCCGCGCAGATGTATAAATAAGGTTGGCTGGGGTGAAACTACCAGTACAACCTTATTTTTGTCTGGAGGTAATGAAAATGGATAAGAAGAAAAGCTTCGGCGAAGGGCTCGAAGCGTTCTTCGCGGGAAAGGGCTTCTACATAGTCCTTTTCCTGTGCGTAGGCGTTATAGGCGTGTCCGCCTGGGCGATGCTTACAGGGAGAGAGACTGATGTAGACAACAGCGGCCTTGATATCACACTCGAGGAAAACAACGAGAGCGTACAGACCGGAAAGACGGATTACCCCGTTGTAACCGAGCCGGTGCGCACGCCCGCGCCGAAGCCGCAGACGAGCACGGAGGTTGAGATTCCCTCCGAGCCCGTGCCGACACCCGCT
>CATJWA010000051.1 GCA_949744025.1 uncultured Eubacteriales bacterium | reverse complement strand
CGGCCTCAGCCAGCTCGTTTGCGCGTGCAAGGTACGCAGCCGCGTCAAAGCCGTCACGGCTCATGTCCTGAGCCCACTTCGCGGCGTATTCGTCCGCGGCCACGCGGAAACCTGCTTCTTCGTCATCGGATACGGTGACGAACTCGCCGCCGGCGGCGACAATGTCCTCGCGCGCGACCTCAACCGCGTCTGCAAAGGCCTGCGCCGCGCCGACGGAGGCGTCGCGCCCGGAAAGTCCCTCGATGATGTCCTGATACTCCTTGGGCAGGCTGTCCCACTTTGCCTTGTTCATGATAAGACCGAAGGGACCGTCGTACATCTGAAGGTCGGTGTAGTACGCGGTGACCTCCTCAAGGCTGAAGTTGGTGATTCCGGAGGGCTCGAAGATGTAGGCGCTGATGTTGTTCTTCTCCAGAGCCTCGTAGATCTCGGGCGGAGCCATGGTAATCGGACTTGCGCCCCATGCGACAATAACGTCGGTGATAGCTCCGGACGGGCAGCGCACGGTGCGGCCCTTGAGGTCGTCAACGCTGGTGATGGGCGTGTCGGAGCTGGCGAAAATCATGCCGGGGTTGCCGTAGAGCATGAGCAGCTTGTAGTCGCTCCACTCGTTGCGTACCTGCTCGTACTCGTCGTACAGGCTCCAGAGCACGTTGGTGCTGACAATGGGGTCGCCGAAGCCCTGCATCGGCAGGTTGATGACGTCGGAGAGCGGGAACTGTCCGGCGTAGTAAGAGGTGTACAGCCAGCCGATGTCAACCGCGCCGGCCTTGACGTTGTCGGCGATGTCGGTGGCGGCGGACAGGGTCGCGCTGCCGTGGATGGTGATTTTCACGTGGCCTTCGGTCGCTTCCTCAACCTTGTCGGCCCACGCCTGCATGTAAATGGCGTTCGGGGTAGTCACCGCATCGTGCATGGACAGGTTCAGCTCATAGACCTCGTCCTCCTTCTTGTTTCCGCAGCCCGCGCACAGGCTCAGCAGCATCGCAAGGGCAAGAACGCAGATGAGTGCTTTCTTCATTTTGCTTTTCCTCCTAAAATTTTATCTGAAAACCGGCTTTCCGCCGGAGTTCATACAAATTTCATATTTGTTCCGTCTGCCATTATATATTACATATTTCTAAAGTCAATTCAAAATTTTCTGTTTTTTTATAAAATATATCTGATATATATCAACAATTATAACAAAATCGAGACACAGCGATTCGGTATTGCAATTTCTCCATTCTTATATATAATAGGGATACGAATTTTGTCTACGGAGGCACAATCTTCCATGAAACGCTTCAAATCCCCCTCAAAATTCCGGAAGCTGTACTATTTCCGCTTCTTCTTTCGCTGCGCCGTACTTATTATGTCCGTTCTGCTGTGGTTTTTCGCTCCGGAACAGTTCAATCTGATCGGCGGCCTCGGATTTTTTGAGCGCTTTTCCGTTTTTCATATAATGTGGCTTCTGTGGATGGCGGACATGCTCTCGCAGATGCTGCCCTCCCGCCATTACTGGCCCGTGGGCTCGCAGAAGTTTTTAGAGTACGCCTTTCACCCCGTCGCCTCCGCGCAGCGCGGAGAGGGTTTTTCGCGCTTTCTGCGCCAGAGCCGCCGCGAGGCGCTGACCGTCGGCCTCGTCTGGTTGGCGCTCACCCTTTGCATAGGCGCGGCCTACCTTCTGCACCTCATCGGCGAGGCAATTCTCCTGCTGATAACCGTGTTTTTTTATGTCTGCGACGTTATCTGCGTGCTTTTCTGGTGCCCCTTCCGCGTGTTTATGATGAAAAACCGCTGCTGCTCCACCTGCCGTATCTTCAACTGGGACCATATGATGATGTTCTCCCCCCTGATATTCGTCCCCGGCTTTTTCTCCTGGTCCCTGTGCGCGGTGTCCCTCGCCGTCCTGCTCGTCTGGGAAATAAGCTTCCACACTCACCCCGAGCGCTTCTGGGAGGGCAGTAACACCGCCCTTCGCTGCGGCCGCTGCACCGATGCACTCTGCGGCGGACAGCTGAGGATACGCAGCGCGCCGCCCCAGACGAGGTCACTGCGCGGCAAATAAAATGCTTGCATATTCCCCTTTACAGTGGTAAAATTCAGTTTTGTGATTAAAATAAAAATATGTATACAGGAAAGGTCTGAGCCCCTTGGAGGATTTGAGAAACATAGCCATAATCGCCCACGTTGACCACGGCAAAACCACGCTGGTGGACGAGCTGCTCAAGCAGTCGGGAGTTTTCCGCGACAATCAGGATGTAGTCAACTGCGTCATGGACTCCGGCGACCTTGAGCGCGAGCGCGGAATAACGATTCTGGCCAAAAACACCGCCGTGCACTACGGCGATACGAAGATAAACATAGTCGATACCCCCGGCCACGCCGACTTCGGCGGCGAGGTCGAGCGCATTTTGAAGATGG
>CATJWA010000050.1 GCA_949744025.1 uncultured Eubacteriales bacterium | reverse complement strand
TTCCTCGTCCTCGTCGTCGTAAGGACGGGTAAGCTTTTTCAGCTCGTCAAAAAAACCCATCTGAATTATTCCTCCAAAGGCGATTTCCCCGCGCCGTAATCGCGCCGTCCGAAAATCGCCGAACCGATGCGAACCATGTTCGCGCCTTCCCTGACCGCGTCCATGTAATCGTCCGTCATGCCCATGGACAAAAAGTCCATAGAAACATTATCGTATTTTTTGCTCCCGTTGTCAACAAAAAGCTGCCTCATACGGGCAAAATAAGCCCGATTTGCCCCACTTTGGGCCGATATCGGGGGCACGCACATCAATCCGCGTACCCGAACGGCGGGGAAATTGGCAGAAAGCTCCAGTATTTCCTGAAGCTGCCGCGGCTCTATGCCAGACTTCTGAGTCTCCCCGGCGATGTTGATTTCAATCAAAATGTCCTGCACAATGCCCAGAGCCCCTGCTCTCCGGCCGATAAGCGAGAGCAGCTCCGCGCTGCCGACAGACTGGATAAGGTCAACCCGTCCGACTATTTTGCTGACCTTGTTGCGCTGCAAATGGCCGATGAAGTGCTTCGGCGCGCCGGCATAGGCGCCCAGCGCGTCCTTTTCCAGAAATTCCTGCACGCGGTTCTCGCCGCAGGCGTCCACGCCTGCCGCGACAGCCTCGCGCACCCGCCCGGCGTCATTCATTTTCGTGGCGGCAACAAGCAAAACAGCGCCGGAGCCTGCGGCCTCGGCGATGTTCCTTCTTATTTTTTCTACATTTTCCGCGATACTCAATCCATTATCTTCCCTTCGTACAAATCGCTTCCAGACACAACAATCTCATTCCCCTCGCGCAGCGCGTTCGGCGCGGCCTCGCGCTCCACGACGCAGAAATCCTCGCCGCTGTAAATAACCGTAACGTCCTTGCGCTCAAGCTGCATGGCCGTTATCACCCAAACATATTCCGAGCCGTCCTCGTCCGTGCGCAGCGCCTCGGTCGGCACACGGATGCCGTTGTACTCGTCGAACACCACCGAGGCGGACACCTCGCGCATGGCCAGCGTGTCGGCCAGCGCCGTGTCGCACATGAAAACCACCGCCGTGCTGCCGTTGTGTCCGGGACTTACGCTTTGCACAAGCGCGCAGACGCCGTAGCCGTAGTAACGGCCGAAATCAAGGTTTGCATAGCCGCCGACGGTCAGATTGGCCGCGTCCGCGTCGGACATCACCGCGGCGAAATACCAGCGGTAATCGGTAACCAGCTTGCCGTAGGCCCCCTCGCTCGCCTCGCCTTGCGACTGTACCAGCTCCGCCACGCCCTGCGGCGTAAGGCCCGTCAGGTCCTCGGGACCGAGGTGCTCATAGCCGTCCACGGCGGTGGAGAACACTCCCGAGCGGTCGGCCGTGAGAAAGCTTGTGTCGGAGCTGGAGCTGCCGCGCAGGCTGGAAAGCTCGGCGCGCAGCGCGTCGAGCTCGGCCTGGCTGGACTCGCTCTCGTCAAAGGTCAGACAGCGCAGGTTCAGCGCCGCGGCGTCGAGCCTGTCGAGCTCCCTGCGCGCCACGCAGCCTGTCAGCTCGAGCACGGCCGCGCGAAGCTGGGCGTCGCGCGCGGTCAGGTCCTGGGCCGAGCTTATCTCCTCCACCGCGGCGGACACCCGCGCAATCTCAAGCTCCAGCTCGTGAATCCTCGCGGCGCGCTCAAGCCCCGTCCGGCTGCTCATAGCCGTGGCGATTGTCCCCCCGGCGGCAACCTTCGCCCCTTCAGGAACGCTTATGTCGATGTACGGCTCCGTGCTTTGCAGCACGCTTTCGCTGCGCACCACTATGCCGCTGGCGGTGCCCTCGGCGGAAACGGAGGTCACCGCGGCCTCGGCGGTCACGGTCTGGTCGGTCAGTGCGCCGTAGGCGTAAACGCCCGCGTAGGCCGCCACGGCCAGAAAAAGCACAAGCGCTATTATGATTGTAACTGTGTCTGTTCGCTTCATATTTCCTTAGTCTGCTTCCGAGCGCGCGGTATGTAGCTTTCTGCGTCCCTTACGCCGTCTCCGCGCCGAGGTCTATCGGTCTTGGGGGCACAATCGTGGAGATTGCGTGCTTGTAAATCATCTGCTGCTTGCCCTCGGTGTCGAGCATCACCACGAAGCTGTCAAAGCCGCGCACAACGCCCTTCATCTGAAAGCCGTTCATTAAAAACACCACCACGTTGAGCTTGTCCCGCCTTGCCGCGCTGAGAAACGCGTCCTGATAATTCTGTGTCTTTTGCATGTTCAACGACTCCTTTTTTGTCTGCGGCGCCGCCTCCGCCCCGGCGGTAAAATACATATTACCACAAAACGGCGCTGTTGTAGAATAGTTTTTTGCGGGGAACTGACCCGCATATGCTATTTT
>CATJWA010000049.1 GCA_949744025.1 uncultured Eubacteriales bacterium | reverse complement strand
TCAGGCGCGAAGGTGCCGTCGCCCATGCCGTTGATGATGCCGCGCTGTGCGCAGTAGGCGATGTAGCCGGCTGCCCAGTGGCTTGCGGGCACGTCCGTGAACGGGGCGTTGCTCGTGGACAGGGCGTCCGCCTGTGCGGCGTTGCAAAAAACAGCCGGCAGCACCATGGGCACTGCCAGCTTAATTTGTGGTTTGTTCTTCTGAATTTTAGTTATAACGCCTGATTTTCACCTGCGCAGAATTTTGTGTACTCTTATTTGCAGCAGAGGAATCAAAGGCGGGGTTTACTATATACATATTTTTCTGGTCCATTTTCTCCGTTGCCAGCCGCAGCGCCTCGCCGAAGCGCTGGAAATGTACAACCTCGCGCTCACGCAGGAAGCGGATTACGTTGTTTACGTCGGGGTCGTCGGACATACGGAGTATGTTATCATAGGTTGTGCGCGCTTTCTGCTCGGCTGCCATATCCTCGGTCAGGTCGGTTATCACGTCGCCTTTGACTGCTATGGTCGCGGCGGTCCAGGGAGTACCAGAGGCAAACTGGGGATATACACCGGCGGTGTGGTCCACAAAATAGGTGTCAAGGCCAGAGCTTATGATATCCTGGTCAGACATTTTACGCGTGAGCTGATGCACAATGGAGGCTATCATCTCAAGGTGACCCAGTTCTTCGGTACCCACTGGAGCATCGGAAATGGTCCTGCTTGTGTGTTCAGCAAAATAATCGCACACCTGAAATTTTTATTTGAAGGTGTTGCAGAACAAGAATTTTGCAGCTATATGAAGCTTCAAAAGATATCAGTTTGCAAGCATTACCCCTCAATCTGTATATATACAGATTGAGGGGTAATGTGTATTATTTTAGATATGAGATGTAAAGAACAGCTGCATTAAGTGCCTCATGCTATCAAGACTAATTATAGGGAGAGGGAGTCGATATTATGCAAAAGAAAAATGTTGATGTAAAAAACAGCAAAAAGACATTCAAGGGCGGAAGTCTTATGGGGCCGAGGAGCGGACCAATAACCTATGTCGAGTCCGACGAGAAGGGCAAACTAACCCGTATACGGCCATTTAATTACGACCAGATTATGGACTATGACAGTAAAAACCCGTGGAGAATTGACGCACACGGACAGTCGTTACAGGTGACCCACCGCTCGCTGCCGGGCGAGTTCTATCTCGCCTACAAAAAACGAGTATACTCCAATAACCGCGTAAAATATCCTCTCAAGCGTGTGGATTGGGATCCAAAGGGTGAGCGAAATACACAAAACAGAGGAAAGAGCCGCTATGTGCGTATTTCATGGGACGAGGCGACAACACTTATTGCGGATGAGCTCAAGCGCATAAAGGAAACCTATGGTATGCCTGCCGTCCTTGCTGAGGCAGACATGCACGGAGAAGGCAAACACATAGCTCCGTCACATGGTTGTATGAACAGGCTGCTGTCGATAATGGGCGGATATACAGTGCAGATGCGCAATGCCGATTCCTGGGAAGGATGGACTTGGGGCTCAAAGCATGTTTGGGGCGGCGAGTCTGTGGGTCAGATGCAGTCGTCGTGCAATGTCTGGCCTGATATAGCAAAAAACGCGGAACTCCTGCTTTTCTGGGCAGCCGACCCCGAGAGCACCGCAATGGGATTTGACGGGTATATGTCCAGTCGTCTTAACCAGTGGCTGCATCTGCTGGGTCTGAAATACGTGTACATAGACCCAGCGCTAAACTTTTCGGCTTGCTACATGGCCGACAAGTGGATTCCAATACTTCCGAATACCGATGCAGCGCTGTACTTGGGTATAATATATACTTGGCTTAAAGAGGGAACATACGATAAGGAATACGTGGAAACACATGCTATCGGGCAAGACCAATTTTTCGATTATGTGCTTGGAAAAACAGACGGAGAGCCTAAAACTCCTGCCTGGGCATCTGAAAAATGCGGCGTGTCTGAGTGGACAATAAAGGCACTGGCCAGAGACTGGGCAAAAAAGATTACATCGGTTACCATTGGAAACGGTGGCCCCGGCATACGCGGACCATACTCGAGCGAGCCTGCGAGGCTGCAATCAATCTGTTTGGGAATGCAGGGCCTTGGGAAACCGGGACGTCACCAGGCCAAGTGGCTTGAGTGGAACCTGCACACCCCGCTGTATGCTATGCCATATCAGGGCGAGAAAATTATTGATGTGCCGCACAGAGCGGAGATAGTGCGTCCTGCCAATAAGAAAAGCGCCGGTATTTTCAATTTTACCGCACGTGAGGTA
>CATJWA010000048.1 GCA_949744025.1 uncultured Eubacteriales bacterium | reverse complement strand
TTCCTCGGTGGAGATGTCCAGCTTGCCAATGCCGATGGAAGCGGCGTGCATATCCTGAACCGCGACGTTGAGCTGGTTCCAGGGGTCGCTGCTGTCGCCGATCTGGAGGGTCAGGCCCTTGCCCAGAATCTGCGGGCCGGAGGTGGCGGCGGGGTCGGCGCCGCGGATGATGAACTTGGTCGCGCCGGTGGCGGTAGCGGCGTTGGAGCCAGTGGCGATTTCCACGGTGTAGTCAGTCCCAAGGGCCGCCTCAATCTTGGCCTTGACCTTGGAGGCAGTGTTGTCGGTGGAGGCGAAGGTGATAGTCTTGGCATTGGTTCCCTCGCCGATCTTCAGCACGTTGCCGGCCTTGACGTTGGCAGCGGTGACGGTCAGCTCGGTGCCCGCGTTCTTGGCGGGAGTGCCGGCGTCCTTGACGGAGACAAGCTTGCTCAGGGCGTCGTAGTCATACAGCGTGCCACTGCCGCCGTCGAAGCTGTCAACGGTCTGCTCAAGATGGATCTCACCAGCGTCGGCATCCTTGGTGTGGATGGTGAAGTTATCGGTGGTCTTGTTGGACAGCTGGAGGACAGTCTCACGCAGCTGATCGGCGGTGGCCACGCCGCGCAGGTCGATGACGTTGGAGCCCACGGTGGAGGCGCTGCCCTCGGTCATGATCGTAAACTCCTTGCCGTCGATGGTTATGGTGTTGCCGTTGGCAATGGCGGAAGCAGCAAGCGTGAAAGTGATACCGGCACGCTGGGCATCGCCGGCGGCCTTGGCCTCCTTGGCCTCCAGAATGTCGCAGTTGATACGGCCGGTCTCAGATTCGAAATTAGTTGTGTCAACAGTTACAGTGCCGCCAAAGGTAGCGTTGAACGTACTTGCCACAGAAGCGGTGAGGGAGGCGGCGTCATCAATCTTGGTGCCTGCGGCATTGGCTACACCGAGATAAGTGAAGGTGACCTTTCCGTTAGCATCTGCGGATGCATTGAATACCAGTCCGTTGACCTTGCCACCCGAAGCAGTGCCAGCAGTATTTGCGATGGTATTGAACTTTGCCACAAAGGCATCCGCAAGCTCCTTGGTGGTGTAAGCTTTCGTTGCATTGGTCGTACCCGGAGCCGCCAAAGTAGCGGTGACAGTCGCGTCGCCAAACTTGACATCAAAGGAAATAGCAGAGGAACCCTTGCCAACAGTCTCCAAATCAGCGAAGTCAATGGAGAAGGACGGCTCCTGCCCAGCGGCAGTCTCGCTCTTGTGGGTGTCGGTGGCGGTGGCGGCAGCGGGAGTGGCCGCGCCGGCAATCGCTTTGGGATCAACCTTGGCCACAGCGCCGACGGAAGCGCCGACCTCAAACGCGGCGGTATTCATACCCAGCGTACCATCCAGCAGGTTGATGCCGTTGAAGTTGGAGCTGTCTGCAATGCGGTCGATCTCGCTGAGCAGCTGGTCAACTTCCTTCTGCATCTGGTTGCGGTCGGTGGTGTTGTCGTAGGTGCCGTTGGCGGACTGGGTTGCCAGCTCCACCATACGGTTGAGCATGTCGTGAACCTCGGTCAGAGCGCCCTCAGCCGTCTGCACCAGAGAAATGCCGTCCTTCGCGTTCTTCTGAGCGGTCTCAAGGCCGGTGATCTGCGCGCGCATCTTCTCAGATATCGCCAGACCCGCGGCGTCGTCGCCAGCGCGGTTGATTTTGTAACCGGAGGAGAGCTTCTCCAGGTTCTTCTTCATCGCAGCTACGTTGTTGGTATAGTTGCGGTAGGCCGACATGGCCATAATGTTATGCTGTATCCTCATTTTAATTTAACTCCTTCCAAATTAAAAATGATGTGTGAGGAACGTCGTGCCGGAGCGTCCATTTACCGGCACATTGGTTGGAGCGCCGCGCTGTCTCTGCTCCGTGGCCTTTGGCGCAGAAACGTTTGGCGCGCTTACTATATTCCAACCGGTTGCGACCCGGGTGAAATCAATCGGACTTCTGGCTTTTCCGAGGCGGGGAGGCGGAAAGACAGTCCGGCCGCTGTCCGCCGTTTCTCTCAAGCACCTCGCCGCGCACGATGGACACGCTGCGGGGCGCGTGGATGGTCAGGTGAGCGCGTTCGCCGCTGAGCTGGTCGAACAGAATCACGGTGTCGCCGCCCACGGTGAAATACTCTCCGCGCTTCATGGTAATGCAAAGCATTGTCAGCACTCCTTTCTTCTTCC
>CATJWA010000047.1 GCA_949744025.1 uncultured Eubacteriales bacterium | reverse complement strand
GTCCCTTTAATGGGAGGATGGGGCGCTTAACGCAGATGGCTGTTTTGGGATTTTTAAAATTCCTGCTTAAGGCTTCTTCTGAACAGAGCGTCCATCTCATGACGGGCATCCGCGTTTTCATAGAGTATGTGGTACACCGTCTCGCATATCGGCAGCTCAACTCCGGCCTCGGCAGCTAACTGGTGCATTGCCTGAGCGGTATAATATCCTTCAGCCAGCTTGTCAAAGCTCTCGCCGCGCGTGTACAGCTCACCGAAGCGGCGGTTCTGGCTGTGCTCGGAGAACACTGTGGCTTCATAATCGCCGAGATGGCACAGGCCGTAGGCTGAAAGCTCGTTGCCGCCCATGGCCTTTATGAGCCGGGCAATCTCACGCGTGCCGCGGGACATCAGCGCGCCCTTGAGCGTTACAAGGCCGTAGCCGTCGAGCATTCCGGCGGCAATGCCTATGACGTTCTTTGCCGCCGCGCCGAGCTCGTTGCCGATAAGGTCGGCGCCGTAATAAAAGCGTATCAGGTCGCCGGAGAACAGCTCTATAAGCCTGCGCTTGGTCGGCTCATGCTCACTGTCTATGACCATGCAGTTGGGAATACCGCGCACAAATTCCTGTACGTGTCCGGGGCCAAGCCACACGGCGGTATGACAGCTCTCGTCAAAGTGCGACTGCGTAATCTGAGACAGGCGCCGGCAGGTGCCTGTCTCAAGGCCCTTCATGCACAGCACAAAGGTCTTTCCCCGAACGTCCTGCCGCGCCATCTGCGCGCACAGCGAGTCAAGCTGCTGCGAACCGATGGAGATAACGATAATCTCATTTTCCAGGGTCTGGGAGAGGGAACAGGTGAGCGAGACGGACTCGGGCAGGGTGAGATAGTCGTTTCTGCGCTCGCGCATAAAGCGCTCCATGTTTTTCGAGCCCTCACGGCCGTAAAGCGTTGTCTGATGGCCCGCGCGGCATAAGTACCAGGTTATGAAGCTGCCCCAGCGTCCGCAGCCGATAACTGAAATCTTCATTTTTGCCTCAGAAGCCTAAATTCAGTCCGCCGGTGAGCTTTGACATGCTCTCGGACGCAGTTTCCTCGGCTTTGCGCAGCGCCTCATTCACGGCGGCTATCACCATATCCTGAAGCATATCGACATCATCGGGGTCAACCGCCTCGGGGTCTATCTCCAGAGAGACGAGCTGGCGCTTGCCGTTGACAGTGGCCTTTACCACACCGCCGCCGGCAGCGGACTCATACGTTGCCTGGTCAAGCTCCTCCTGCATTTTCAGCAGCTCCTGCTGCATCTTCTGCGCCTGCTTCATCATCTGCATCTGATTCATTCCGCCCATGCCGCCGTAGCCGCCGCGGAAACCGCCTTTTGCCATGTTTATTATCCTCCTTATATGCGGTTATTTGAGTTATTTAAATGATACGATATCAAATTTGCCGAGATTGTCAAGCCCATCCTGTACGCCGGCGCCTGACGAGGGCTGGACAGGCATTTCCGAGCGCGCGGCAACCTTTACCTGCACACTGCGCCCCAAGGCGCTGCCCGCGGCCTGAGCAATACGCGAGAGGATGTCGGGCCGGTTTATGTTATTCATGGTAAAGCCCGACTCGGCGTACAGGGTAAGCGTGTCACCGTCAAGCAGGCCGGCGGTCTGCGCGGGGTCGGAGAGCATCGCGTATATTCCGATGGAAACCGCACCCTTGAGCGCCGGCAGAACTGCACTCCACTCGCCGGAGCTGTCCGCAGAAGGGGAGAAGGGCTGAGAGCCTCTGGTGGTAGGCGGAGCGGTTTGCATATCGGACGTGGGAGCCGCGGGCTGCGGAGGCGGGGAGTCGAACTCGAACGGCGGATAATCCGGCTCGGGCGGGGCATCCCTGTCATCCGGAGCGCATATTGCCGGCGCAGAAGCGGGTGAAGGCTCCGGCGCACGCGGGGGCTGTGCGGGGCGTTCCGGCTCGCTCTCCGGTGGCGGAATGATGGTGGGCGACGGACGATGAGCGGGGGAGGGAGGGGCTGCCGCGCCTCCGGCAAGGACGGCCTCGAGCCGGGCAACGCGCTCTCGCAGAGCGGGCAGACCGTCACCCAGCTCGGGGTTGCACAGGCTGGCTATGCACAGCTCGCACAGCACACGGGTCTGTCCTGAGCGCATACTGCCGAGAGTATCCTGAATT
>CATJWA010000046.1 GCA_949744025.1 uncultured Eubacteriales bacterium | reverse complement strand
TCAAGGTCAGCGCCGGGCGCGGCGGCAATGGGGCGGTGGCCTTTCACCGCGAAAAGTACGTGGCCGCGGGCGGGCCGGACGGCGGCGACGGCGGACGCGGGGGCGACATCATCGCCGTTGTGGACGAGCACATGTCCACTCTAATGGACTTCCGCTACAAGCGCAAATACGCCGCCGGCAACGGCATGGACGGTCAGGGCAAGCGCTGCTCGGGCAAAGACGGCGAGAGTTTGACAATACGAGTTCCGAAGGGCACTCTCATCCGCGACAAGGCCACCGGAGCGATAATCCACGACATGTCCGACTCCGAGCCATTTGTTCTCGCCCGGGGCGGCAACGGCGGCTGGGGCAACAGGCATTTTGCCACGCCCACGCGCCAGACCCCGCGCTTTGCCAAGCCCGGACTGCCCGGCGAGGAGCGCGAGGTCATACTTGAGCTCAAGCTCCTGGCCGACGTGGGGCTCATCGGCTTCCCAAACGTGGGCAAGTCCACCCTGCTGTCGGTGGTCTCGAAGGCTCATCCTAAAATCGCCAACTACCATTTCACCACGCTGTTTCCTAACCTCGGCGTGGTCTACGTTGACGAGGGCGTGTCCTTTGTCATGGCCGACATCCCCGGCATAATCGAGGGCGCCAGCGAGGGCGCCGGGCTCGGCCACGACTTTCTGCGCCATGTAGACCGCTGCCGCCTGCTTATTCACCTTGTGGACGTCTCCGGCAGCGAGGGGCGAGACCCCGTGGAGGATTTCGAGACAATAAACCGAGAGCTTTCCGAATACAGTCCGGAGCTTTCCGCGCGCACTCAAATAGTCGTGGCCAACAAGTGCGACCTGCTCGGCGAGGAGCGCGAGAATCTTGAACGGCTGAAAAAGCATGTCGAGGGCAAGGGTTATCAGTTTTTTGAGATGTCCGCCGCCGCCCACAGCGGCACGCAGGAGCTGGTAAAGGCCGCGGCGGAGCTGCTCTCAAGACTCCCGCCCGTGATACGCTATGAGGCCAACTATGTCCCGCCCGTGCCGGAGGCCGGCACAAGCGAGGACCTGACCATCAACCACTACGACGACTACTGGACCGTAGAGGGCCTCTGGCTCGAGCGCCTGCTCATGTCCGTCAACTTCGGCGACTACGAAAGCCGCATGTACTTCGACCGCGTACTGCGCGAGGCCGGAGTGTTTGAGCGGCTCGAGGCGCTGGGAATTAAGGACGGCGACACCGTGGGAATCTACGAATTGGAGTTTGAGTATCAATCATAGTAAAAAACCGTTTGCCTTGCGGCAAACGGTTTTTTCGTAAAATCTGGGAACTTTTTCGGTTTTCCTCCGTCTAAATAAGCATCGTAAGACGAGAGGAGGCTTCCATGAAAAAATTAAGTGTACTTGCTGCGGCTTTGGTCTGCGCACTCATCCTCGCTGCATGTGGTGGGTCTGCCGGCCCCGGCAGGCCGGTCGCACCCGTGATTGGCAACTACGTTATCGAGGTTGCTGTCACACATACCATCATGGGCCAGAATGAAACATGGACCGTGACGGACGCCGAGGAGATCGCGAGCCTTTCCGAGTGGGCCGCGGGACTGAAATACGCGCACCGGACCTTTGCCGAGGGAGAGTCCCCCGGCGACAGCGACGGCGGAGAGTGCTACAGCTTCTCCCTCACCCCCGGAGAGCACGAGGGCGGCTATCCCGGCTTCTCCTACGTCATCAACGACCCCGAGGACTGCTGGCTGCTTATCGAGGGGTACTGGTTCTCCGTCAAAAACCCCTCCGACCCGCCCCT
This sequence comes from uncultured Eubacteriales bacterium, assembly GCA_949744025.1. Classification (GTDB taxonomy): domain Bacteria; phylum Bacillota; class Clostridia; order Oscillospirales; family Oscillospiraceae; genus JAMPGF01. The sequence goes on along the minus strand of CATJWA010000046.1, from coordinate 364 downwards.
TGCCGAGCACGGCAGAGGCCCCGGCGGCAGGGTTGAGGACGTGCATTTTGCCGTTCCGAGGCTGAATCTTGCAACGCTTAAAAGCCTCATAGAGCTCAGGGGCGAGGATTTGAGCTGGAGCGATTTCTCCCCCTACGAAAGCGAGGACATCGGCTCCGGCCTGTACATCCTGCGCTATACGATAGATGAATTTGACGGTACGCTCTGCCTTCTGATAGGCGGCGGAAGCACGGAGGCGCCGCCCATGTACATCAAGCTCGCCGCCTTGGATTCGGACGGCTTCATCACCGGCAGCAGCATTGACCCGAGATACGACGACATAGACGCTTTCATAAGCGAAATAAACGGATGAAAAATGCGCCCC
>CATJWA010000045.1 GCA_949744025.1 uncultured Eubacteriales bacterium | reverse complement strand
GCCGTCTGCGCTCAGCTCCACACGCCCGAAGCCCGGCGCCGCGCCGCTGTACGGCATGGTCACCGCCCCGCTTATCACAACTCCTGCGTACTCGCCGCTCAGCCCCGTAACGAAGCCGTCGAAGGCCTCCCCCGCTCCGCAGGGCGACACCGTCCCCGCGCCCGTAACCTTCACCGCGTCTCCGGCCTTCACTCCCTCGCCGATAAACGTCAGCGTCCTGTCTCCGATACCCTCAAAGGAAATCTTCATTCAAGCCCACACTCCTTATTTATATTGAATATTCATCACCGTCAAAATCAGTGACCTCGCCGAGCCCCGGAAGCTGCGTTTTAAGCGGCAGCTTCTCCGAAACCCGCTTCTCCAGCGCCGAGCGCAGCTCCTCAAGCTCCGCGTCCCCCATGCTCTCCGCCGCCGCCGAAACGGCCCCGTACATATCCCGCTGGCAGATAAGACACAGCCTTTTCACCTCGTCCCTGAGCCGTCCGAGGTAGCCACGCCCAATCTCCGCCAGCGCCTTGAGCTGCGCGAACTCCCCCGCAAAGCCGCTCCCCGCCTCGCTCCCGACGAAGCCGCCGAGCCCGCCCTCGCCGCAAAACGCCTTTGTAACCCCCGCATTTCTCTGCGCCGGCACCGCCACGAAGCTCCACTCGTAGGCGTCCGCCGCCCCGCGCAAAACGGCGTGGCAGACCTTCCCGCCGTACTCCTGTCCCTTCACGTGCCCGCAGGAGCCCGACTCCTCCCCGCAGATACTGCAAACGCTCCGGCGCATACTCACGCCCACGCTCGTCTCCTTCTTGATGCCGCCCTCAATCTCGGCGATGAGCGTCTCGTTCTCCGCCGTGCGCAGCATGTACGCCCAGGCTTTGAGGCAGACATACTCCTCCCCCGCCGCCGTGAGCCTGTCCGGCTCGCGCACAAGCTCCGTGCGGTAAATTCTCGCCACCTGCCGCGCGCTGGACCAGTCGTGGTCGCTTATCCCCGTCCTGCCTGCGAACAGCCCCGCCAGCTCCTCGAGCGCGGAGACGTCGAAGCGTTCAAAATCCCTGTCCACCTCGTTGTCGCACAGGATAAGCGAAAAGGTAAAAACCTCCCCCTCGGCCAGCTCCTTCCTGCTCAGCGCGTTGATAAGCTCCAGGTCCTTCCCCGAAACCGCCCCCGCGCCGCGCGCCTGTCCCTCTTTAAAAATCCTCATGCTCAAGACCTCCCCAAATTTTCCGCCTGCGCCCTGTACAGCTGCGCGTGCGCCTCCTCAACCGTATCCTGCAAATTAATCTCGTCCCACACGACCTCGAAGCCGTCCGCGTACCCGTGCAGTTCCATCCACAGCCGGCAGATCTTCTCAAGCACCGGCGTGAGCGTGCGCCTCAGCGCCTCCAGCTCGCTGGTCATCATGTCCGCCTGCTGCGAGCTCATGCGCTCCGTGGACGCCCAGCTCAGCCCGAGCATAAACGGCGGAATCCCCGTTTTCGCAATAAGCTGCTCCAAAATCTGCCGCACCGGCGCGGAGGAATCGAGCACCTGCCCGTCCGCGCCTATGGCCTTTATCTCCACGTCCCCCATGGCCACGAAATCGCGCACCTCGCCGCTTTTGGTGCTCTCCATCGCCCTGCTCCACTGCTGGGCAAGCTGCCGCACCCTCTCTCCCGCCCGCGGCGAGTCCCCCTGCGGCCGGTACACCACAGCGTACCTCACGTTCCCCGAGCGCTCGAAGTTCGCCCCCACGCAGGCGTAAATTTTCAACAGAATCTCCGCTAAAAACGGCATGCTCCTGAGAAGCGACACCCCATACGGCGAGTCCGCCTCCGGGTTGAAGGGGGTGAACAGCAGCAGCTCCTGATACGGCAGCGGCCGCGCCTGCCCGCCCCGCCGCGAGCAGAGCTGAAAGTCCAGCGGCGTGTCCCCCTCGCGCACGAGCACGTCCCGCACGTTTCCGCACAGCACCGCCGCAATATCCCTGCCGTCCGCGGTCACAATCTCGCCCACAGCCCGCCCGCAGGTGAGCATACTGTCCAGATACATGTCCAGAAAACTCTGCAAACCCCGCTGCCCGCGCCCCGTGTCCACCTCCCGGATGAATTTCTCCAGCCCCGCCTGCGCCGCGGCGTTTTCGCAGCACACCGAGAAGCCCCCCGTCAG
>CATJWA010000044.1 GCA_949744025.1 uncultured Eubacteriales bacterium | reverse complement strand
GCTGACACACGCGGAGGAGGAGCAATGAGCGAGCATATGCACGAATACGCGGAGGGGGAGCACATGGGCTTTCACCACCATCACGAGGAGGAAATCCCAGCGCACCCCTGCGACGCCGAGGGCCACGAGCACCATCACCACGCCGACGGCTCCTGCTGCTGCCGCCGGCATGAGAAGGAGTTTCACGGCATCGACAGAGTGATGGTCGCGCGGCTTTGCGTCGCGGCGGCGCTGTATCTGGCGGGGATGCTGCCGGTGAACGAGGGGGCGCAAGCCGCAATGATGGCGGCCGCCGCACTGATTTCGGGATACGATATAGTGATTCAGGCGGTGAAAAACCTGCTGTCCGGAAGCGTGTTTGACGAATATTTTCTCATGAGCTTTGCCGCGATTGCCGCGTGCGCGATAGGCGAGTTTGAGGAGGGCGCGGCGGTTATGCTGCTCTACCGCGTGGGCGAGACGGCGCAGGACTACGCGATAAGGCACAGCCGGAGGGCCTTGGCGTTCATGCAGGACGCGGACTCCGGCGCGCAGGCGGGGGAGAAGCTTATAACGCGGTTTTCGCGTGTTTACACTCCGGTGATACTGCTCATGGCGCTGGCCGTGGCGCTGCTGCTGCCGGTTTTTGACGGCGGTGCGACCTATTCCAACTCGGTTTACAGGGCGCTGACCTTTCTGGTGCTTGCCTGTCCCTGCGCGATTGTGATATCAGTGCCGATGGGGTATTTTGCCGGCATAGGCGCGGCGTCGAAGCGAGGGGTATTCTTTCGCGACTCAGCGGCGCTGGATATGCTTGCGCGGGAGGGCGGGAACGCGAAATTTGAGCGCAGAACGCTCGGCTCGGAGACCTATCTTGTCTGGGGTGGCACGGCGGACACGCCCGCAGTGGCGGTCCGTGACGGTGTCGGCGCGGACGAGGCGCAGGCGCGGAGAATAGCCCGCGGTACAAGGCGGATTGTGCTGGAGAACATCGGCTTTGTGATACTGGTAAAGCTTGCGGTGCTCATTCTCGGCGCGCTGGGCATTTCGGCGCTTTGGTTTGCGGTGTTTGCTGACTCCGGTGTTGCTGTTATCGCGATACTCAACTCGCTGCGCGCCTTCGCCGCGGGAGGTAAGCGGGGGTGACGCGGTTAATTGACGCTCTCCGGAGCAAAAGCGCCTCCGAGGGTTACGCGGCGCTCAGGGAGCTTCTGCGGCTAAGCCGTGACAGCGCGGAGGTTTACGGTTATATTGAGCAGTTTATTGAGATGACGGACAGCGAAAATTCATACATCCGCACCCGCGCGCTGACCCTGATAGCGGCGAACGCAGGCTGGGATACGGATTGCAGAATTGACGAGAATATAGACAAAATACTTGAGCATATTACGGACGCAAAGCCCATAACTGCGCGGAAATTCATAGAGGTACTGCCGGAGCTGGCCGCGGCCAAGCCAGACCTGCGGCAGGATATTCTCGCGGCTCTGTACCACGCGGACACGCGGCGGTATCCGCTGAGTATGCGCGGCATTGTGGACTCGGATATCAGAAAAGCTGCTGCGGAGATAAAAATGAACAGGAATAAAAATCAGTCAGCCGTCGAATTGGAGGCTGACCGGGGAGCAAGGGTGCGGCGGTGAAAAAAGGAAAAAACCCGTGGTTTATCTGGCTATCATTGCTGGGGTTTTGGTGGATACACCAGGATATATATTCAATGACATCGCCGCGAAGGACTGACTGGGAGGTCAACACATGGCTGAAATACTGTGGGTATGAAGTGGGCCTGGGGCTGTGTGTTTTGATTATTCCGTCCGGCTTGCTGCTGGTGATGCACATTCTGGTTAATCCATATAATGATGTGTGGAATTATTTGATTTTGATTTATATCTATTTTGCGGGGGTATTTTGCTCGGACAGACTCTGCCGTTACTGGAAAAAGGTGCGGGAGGAATACGAGGCGGAGAATAAGAAAAGAGGCAGTACGGAATGAACGGACCGCCTCTTTTTCATATCTGCGCGCTCACAAAAACAGCCTCACAAGCTCCTTCGCCCAGCTCAGATATTCCGGAACAACCGTGTCGAGCAGGTGTAGTACCTCCACGCGCTCGGCTTCGCCGAGGGAGCCGAGATGCTCAAACAGACTGCCCTCGGC
>CATJWA010000043.1 GCA_949744025.1 uncultured Eubacteriales bacterium | reverse complement strand
TGTCGGACGGCACCGGGGCGATGACCTTTTTAAAGGCGATCGTCACCCGCTATCTGCTGCTGCGCCATCCGGAGAGCCTGCGGGGCGAGGCGCTCGACTGGATTCCTGCGCCGGCCTTTGAAAAATCAGCAGACAGCTTTCAAAAATATTACCAGCGCGTCCCGCGCACCAAAGCGCCCAAGCGCCCGCGGGCCTATCACCTGCGGGGGGAGTTTCGGGAAAACGAGGATCTGCAGCTGATCGAGGGAGTGGCTTCGGTTAAAGAGGTGCTGGCGGCGGCTCACCGCTATCAGACCACCCTGACCATCTATCTGACGGCTGTGCTGATCGAGGCGATCCATGAGGAAATGTACCTGCGGGACGAAAAACACCCGGTGGTGATTCGGGTGCCGGTGAATCTGCGCCAATATTTTCCCTCTGAAACAGCCAAAAACTTTTTTGGCATGATCGAGGTGTCTTATCATTTTCGTCAATCTTCCGGAGAATTTGCCGACATTCTGAAAACGGTAGACGAAACTTTTAAGCGGGAGCTTTGTCCGGAGCGGCTGTCGGTGCGGATGAACCAGCTTGCCCAGCTGGAGCATAACCCGCTGGTGCAGATCGTGCCGCTGCCTATCAAAAACGTCGTACTGCGGCAGGCCAGGCATCTGAGCGACCGGGAGGAAACGGCGGTCATCTCCAATATCGGACGGGTGACGCTGCCGGAACCGCTGACGCCCTATGTGGACAGCTTCCACATTTTTGCCAGCACCCTCAAAACCCAGCTCTGTCTCTGCTCCTTCGGCGACCGGCTGCAGATGGGCTTTTCATCGGCCTTTGAGGGCGCCGGACTGCAGCAGCGCTTTTTCAGGCGGCTGACGAGCGAGGGAATCGCAATCACAGTCAGCGCCACCGATTTTCTGCCGGAAACCGACAAGGAATCAGCGCCGCCGAAAAAATCTGTCCGCAGGATAAAAAAGCAGGAAGAACTGCCGCCGGAAAAGGAGGACTGACCATGCGTTACTGCAGCAGCTGTCAGGTAACAGTGACTGGGGCGCGGATGCGCTGCCCCCTCTGCCAGAACCTGCTTACCGGCGATATCGCCCCCGAAACAGAGGTGTTCCCCAGACTGCCTGCCCCGCGTTACAGCCGTCAGCTGCTCTATAAGCTGATCAGTTTGGCGGCGATCGTGTCGATGGTGGTTTGTGCGGCGGTGAATTGGATGCTGCCGGAGCATGGGGCTTGGTCGGTGTTTGCCTGCGTTGGGATTTTGGGGGCCTGGGTGACGACGGCCGTGGGGATCTCTCAGCGCCGCAATATCATCAAAAATAT
>CATJWA010000042.1 GCA_949744025.1 uncultured Eubacteriales bacterium | reverse complement strand
GTAAATTAGAGAAAAGAGGGAGACTATGCATACAAGCGTACTGATTTTAACCGTCATCTTTGAAATCATTATCATCGGCGGCGTTACCTTTGTTCTCAACAAGCGCTCTGCGCTTAAAGGTGAGGACCTGGCAACCGCCAGCCGCAGCCTTCCCGCGATTGCCATCGCTGCGACGCAGGCTCTGACCTGCCTGGGCGGCGGCCATATCATGGGTATGCCCGGAAACGGCTCCGCCTTCGGCGTGGCCGCTCTGTGGTACGTAATCGCCAGCGGCATCATGATAGTTCTCATGATGTGCGTTTCCGGTCCCTGGATTCGCCGTCTTGGCTTCTCGAACATCCCCGACATGTTCACCAAGATGTTTGACAAGCGCACCGGTATCCTCATTTCCGCTTTCTGCTGCTCGAGCTGCTTCGGCGTTCTGACCTGCGAGCTGCAGGGCGTCGGCTCCGTTGTTTCCGCCATCAGTGGCTCGTCCATCGCTCTCGGCGTTCTCATCGGCGGTATCATCGGACTTCTGTACGTTATCTTCGGCGGCATGGAGCAGATAGGCTGGGTCAACGTGTTCAACGCCATCTTCATGTACATCGGCGTGTTTATCGCCGTGCTTTACCTCAACGGCGTTATCGACGGCGGCTGGCAGACTGTCAACGAGGCATATGCCGCTGAGCCCTGGAAGCTTGAGCTGTTCTCCAACGGCGAGACTTGGCGTGTGTTCATAATCGGCACTCTGGTCGCCGGTATGTTCAACCAGATGGTTGCCGGACAGTCCGGACAGATTTCCGCCTCGGCCAAAAACGTCAATACGCTGCGCAAGGCGGCTATCTATGCCGTTCCCATGAACGCCATCTTCGGCGCTCTGATGCTCGCCCTGTACATGGGCACCAGCGTTATGAGCGACTATGCGACTATCCCCGGCAGCCCCGGATTCCAGACCATGTCCATGGTGGTCGGAGAGCTGCCCGTGTGGCTGGCAGCCTGGGTTATGGCTGCGTTTGCCGCCGCCATGCTCTCCACCGTCGCGGTTCAGCTTCTGACTCTGGCAACCATATTTGTCCAGACCATCTACTGCCGCTACTGGAAGAAGGGCGCCACCATGAAGATGCAGAACAGATACATACGCATTGTCATTTTCGTCACTTTCCTGTTCGGCACCGCCATGGGCGCCATCCTGCCCGAGGTTTCCGCCGCAATGACCTGGCTGTTCGCGTGGATGCTGCCCGGCTGCTGGATGTTCATCTTCGGCATCTGGTGGAAGCGCTCCAAGGCCGCGGCTTTCTGGTCCCTGCTGATATGCGGCATCTTCAACTGCTTCTGGACCTTCACCAAGCTGCCCTATGTGTTCCATCTTGAGGGCAACAACAACTCCATCGGTCTGCTCGTCGTTTCCATCCTCGTGTACGTTATCATCACGGCCCTGGACAAGAATGCCGAGGGACCCTTCAAGAAGCTCTACATTGAGAATCGCAACGCCTGCGTTGCCGATGACCTCGTGAAATAAGGGAGGAATGAGTAATGTCTATTATCAATGATTTCTCTTTTCTGGCGCCGTTTCTGGTCAAGTCAATTGTCCTGTTTGTGGTAATCGGCCTGTCGAGCATCGTTGTAAACAAGATAAGCTGGACCGTCCCTGAGGACGACGAAGAATAAGGAGGATATGTTATGAGTCCTGCAGTTGCCAATATAATATGGGAAGTATCCGTTGTCCTTGTCATAGTCATCATCGCCGGACTTTCGTTCTACGGTGAGGCCAAGGAGAAGAAGGAAAGGAAATAAAATCAAGGCGTAAATTTACCCCACGGGAAACCGTGGGGTAAAAGCCTTTGAATAATTCCGCGCCCGCCTTACGGTGACGGCCGCGGAACGAATCGGTTTAACAGGAGTTTTCAAATGACTTTTTTTCAGGCCATGGCCCAGAGCCCGTTTATGCTCATAGGCTTCGTGCTGCTTGGGCTGTACATTACAGTGTGGATTGTTATATCCGTGGCCATTGTGGTGAGCAGGCGTGCGCGCGAGTACTTTTCCGGCTTCTTTCCCCAGTGGTTTGGCCGGAACGGGCGTCCGTTTACAGACCACGAAAAGATAGGCGCCGGCTTTCAGGCGGTGGCGCTGGTTATCAT
>CATJWA010000041.1 GCA_949744025.1 uncultured Eubacteriales bacterium | reverse complement strand
TCCGCCCCAGATGGAGGAGCAGCCCGTGGCGTTGGAGACATACATCCTGTCGCCGAAAAGCTGGGTCACCAGACGGGCATAGCTCGTCTCCGCGCAGCCGGCGCAGGAGCCGGAGAACTCAAGCAGCGGACGGGCGAACTGGCTGCCCTTTACGGTGCGGTCAAGCAGCTCGGGCTTCTGGCTGACCTTCTCGGTCATGTATTTCCATACCGGCTGCTGAGCGGCCTGGCTGTCTTTGGGCTCCATGGTAAGCGCGTCGGTCGGGCACACGCCTATGCACACGCCGCAGCCCATGCAGTCAAGCGGAGACACGGCCATGGTGAAGGAGTAGGCTCCCTTGCCCTTGCCGGCCTTGACGGGGACTATCTTCGCGCCCTCGGGCGCGGCCTTGGCCTCGTCCTCGGTCAGTGCGAAGGGACGAATGGTGGCGTGCGGGCAGACGTAGGCGCAGCGGTTGCACTGGATGCACTTTTCCGCGTTCCACTCCGGCACCGTCACGGCGATGCCGAGCTTCTGGTAGGCCGAGGCGCCCTGCTGGAAGGTGCCGTCCGAGTGCTCGGTAAAGGCGGACACGGGCAGAGAGTCGCCGTCCATGTGCTCGATGGGTCCGAGCAGCTTCTGGACCATGTTCACCAGCTCCGGACGAGAGCCGGTGACAGCCTCGGCCGGTGCGTCGGGCGCGTCGGCCCAGCTTGCGGGCACGTCTATCTTCACCAGCGCCGCGGCGCCCGCGTCGATGGCCTTGTGGTTCATGTCCACAATGTCCTGACCTTTTTTGAGGTAGGAGTGAGTGGCCGCGTCCTTCATGTAGCGCACAGCGTCCTCCTTGGGCAGAACCTTCGCCAGAGCGAAGAAAGCCGACTGGAGAATGGTGTTTGTGCGCTTGCCCATGCCAATCTCTATGGCAAGGTCAATCGCGTTTATGGTGTAAAGCTGGATATTGTTCTTTGCTATGTAGCGCTTTGCCTGTCCGGGCAGGTTGCGCTCGAGCTCGTCGAAGTCCCACTGGCAGTTTATCAGGAAAACTCCGCCGGGCTTTACGTCGTTGACCACCTTGAAGCCCTTGGTGATGTAGCTGGGGTTGTGGCAGGCGACAAAGTCGGCCTTGTTGACGTAGTACGGGCTCTTTATCGGCTTGTCGCCGAAGCGCAGGTGGGAGATGGTCACGCCGCCGGTCTTCTTTGAGTCGTACTGGAAATAAGCCTGGACATATTTGTCCGTGTGGTCGCCTATTATCTTAATGGAGTTCTTGTTCGCGCCGACGGTGCCGTCGCCGCCGAGGCCCCAGAACTTGAACTGCATCGTGCCGGCCGGCGCGGTGTCGGCCATGTCGTGCTCGGTCAGGGACAGGTTGGTCACGTCGTCCACTATGCCGATGGTGAACTTGCGCTTGGGCTCGTCCTTCGCCAGCTCCTCGTACACGGCCGCGACGCTCCTGGGCGGGGTGTCCTTGCTGCCGAGTCCGTAGCGTCCGCCGATGATGCTGGCCTGACGGCCGGCCTCGGCAAAGGCGGTGACGACATCCATGTAAAGGGGCTCGCCCTGAGCGCCCGGCTCCTTGGTGCGGTCGAGCACGGCTATTTTCTTCGCCGTCTCGGGAATTACCTCAAGCAGCCTGTCCGCGGCAAAGGGACGGTAGAGGTGGACATTGACAAGGCCGACCTTCTCGCCGTTGGCGTTGAGGTAGTCCACAACCTCCTCGGCCACGCCGCAGATGCTGCCCATGGCGATTATCACGCGCTCGGCGTCCGGCGCGCCGTGGTAGTTGAACAGCTTATAGTCGGTGCCCAGCTTTTCGTTGACCTTTTTCATGTAGTCCTCGACTATGCCGGGGATGGCGCTGTAGTAGCTGTTGGAGGCCTCGCGGTTTTGGAAGAAGGTGTCGCCGTTTTCGTGGCTGCCGCGCATGGTCGGGTGCTCCGGGTTGAGCGCGCGCTCGCGGAAGGCGCGCACGGCGTCCATGTCGCACATCTCCTTCAGGTCCTCATAATCCCACACGGCGAGCTTTTGCAGCTCGTGGGAGGTGCGGAAGCCGTCGAAGAAGTTCAGAAAGGGAACGCGGCCGCGGATGGCGGCAAGGTGCGCCACGGCGGACAGGTCCATGACCTCC
>CATJWA010000040.1 GCA_949744025.1 uncultured Eubacteriales bacterium | reverse complement strand
GAAGCACATTGTTTGATGAAAGGAGAGCAGTACAATGTCTTATGATTGCAAAGATTTGACCGCTTTCCATGGCGTATGGGTATTCTGCGAACAGCGTCAAGGAAAGCTTATGCCCACCAACTTCGAGTTGGTTTCCGAGGCCCGCAAGCTCGCTGACGAGCTTGGCACCGAGGTCGTCGGCTTGGTCCTCGGCAGCGACTGCTCCGGTATGCCTCAGGAGATAGCGGGTTACGGTGCCGACAAGGTCATTGTCTGTGAGCATCCTCTGCTCAAGGACTACACCACCGACGCTTATGCAAAGGTTGTCTGTGACGTTATCATTGATAAGAAGCCCGAAGTGTTCCTCATCGGCGCAACCAACATCGGCCGCGACCTCGGTCCCCGCTGCGCCGCCCGACTGCACACCGGTCTGACCGCCGACTGCACGCATCTGGACATAGACACCAAGAAGTACATAGAGTTTCTGCGCAAGAACTCCACAATTGACATCGACAAGGCAAAGTGGAACTATGAGGACAAGGGTCTGAAGATGACTCGTCCCGCTTTCGGCGGCCACCTGATGGCCACCATTATCTGCCCCCGCTTCCGTCCCCAGATGTCTACCGTCCGCCCCGGCGTCATGAAAAGGGCCCCCTTCGATCAGGCGAAAGCCGATGCTGTCGTCGTTGAGAAGTTCAATGTCGAGCTCGCTGAGTCCGATATGAAGGTTAAGGTTCTTGAGATAGTCAAGGAAGCAAAGAAACTGGTCGACCTCATCGGCGCAGATATCATTGTCTCTGTTGGTCACGGCATAAGCTCGAATGTTGAGGAGGGTATCAAACTTGGTCAGGAGCTGGCTGACGCTCTTGGCGGAGTTCTTGGCTCCTCCCGTGCGGTTGTCGATGCGGGATGGCTGTCTGCCGATCATCAGGTCGGACAGACCGGCAAGACCGTTCACCCAAAGCTGTACATCGCCCTGGGTATCTCCGGCGCCATCCAGCACAAGGCCGGTATGCAGGATTCCGAGTGCATTATCGCCGTAAACAAGAATTCTGCGGCTCCCATCTTCGAAATTGCCGACTACGGCATCTGCGGTGACCTGTTCAGCGTGGTTCCCATGATGGTAGAGGCTGCAAACGCTGTCAAGGAAGGCAAAGCGTTTTAATTAATTGAAAAGAGATAGGAAATATAATTTCCTATCTCTTTTCAATATATGTGCATCAAAAAGCAGGGGGAATCAAAGTCCCCCCTGCTTTCACTATATTGCGCAAGCTTACTTTATGCCGTTTTCATAGGCCTCGATCATCTTCTTGACCATCTGGCCGCCGACGGAGCCTGCCTGCTTGGAAGTGAGGTCGCCATTATAGCCCTGCTTCAGGTTTACGCCAACCTGGCTTGCAGCTTCCATCTTAAAGCGGTCCATAGCGTCACGAGCGTTGGGGTTCATGATGCTGTTGCTGCTCTTTGCCATTTGAGATACATCTCCTTTGCTTTTTT
>CATJWA010000039.1 GCA_949744025.1 uncultured Eubacteriales bacterium | reverse complement strand
GTTCAACGCTCCTTTTTTATGGTTTCTGCTTTATCTTCTCCATATATGCGGCCATTATACGCTGCCAAAAAATTGAAAAAAAGACGCCGCCCCACGGGCGGCGTCTTTCTGCTTTATTAATTCTGAAGCTTTGACTCGGGATTCTTTTTGCCGGCGGCAAGGCCGATGAACATAATTACCAGACCGACCGCAACGCCGGGGAACACCGCGTCGCAGGGCAGGTCGATGACGTTGAACAGATTCATCGCGCCGAGGATGAGGGCCACAACGGAGCCGCCCACTATGGAGGCGAGGGCGTACTTTCCGTCCACCCTGCCCTTCGCCCAGATAAGGAAGCACAGCGGAGCGAACACCGTGCAGCCGCGCAGGCCCATGGACAGGAAGGCGAACTTGAGTATTGTATCGCCGATGGGGGTGCAGCTCAGGGCCGTGGCCAGAGCGAGCACGACGATGATAAGCAGCTTGTTTATCACATCAGCGCTGAGCTTGTGCTCGGACTTTCCGCCCTGGATAAGCTCGCGGTTGATAACCGTGGCGATACCGAGGGCGAGGCCCGCGCCGGTGCCGACGGAGGCGATGAACAGAGTGCCGAGAATGATGCCGGCCAGCAGGCCGGGCATTCCGGAATAGCCGAGGATGAAGCTGGTAAGCGCCGTCTTGGCGACGAAAACGCTCGGGTCGGTGACTGTACGCATATACAGGCCGACGATGATGCCGAATACGCCTATCGGGGGTATCAGGAAAGTGCTGATAAGCGCGCCGGCTCTGGCGTGGCCGTCAGACTTGGCGGAGAGAACCGCCTGTGCGTAGGTCTGAGTGGTCAGAACTCCGAGAATGAGGCTGACGCAGGCGCCGGCGTCAGTGCCGAAGCCGCGGCAGAACAGGCTGGAGAAGTTGCGGCCCAGCTCCGCGCTGAAGCCGGAGATAGCGGCGCTCAGGCCGGAGACTCCGCCGACATGGTTCAGGGCGAGGATGCCGCAGGTGACCATGGAGACATACAGCACCATGAACACTGCCGCGAGGATTATCGTCCACACGGTGCCCATCGTGGGCCAGACGACCAGCACGACGGCGGAGGCCGCCAGGAGCTGGGAGAGTATGTTGATAAAGGTGCCGACGGAGTTGAGGATAGTTGCGGCGAGGCCGGCGCTGTGGCCGTACTCCTGGGCAACCATGCCCACAAGCGTGGGGCAGCCGCTGCGGCGCAGGGGCTTGACGTAAACCAGAGCAAGAATGAGGCAGGCAATGCCGCCGCCGAGGGTGAACCACCATGCGCTCATGCCGTAGTTATAGGCGAGCTGCGCAGTTCCGACTGTGGAGGAGCCTCCGACGAGGGTGCCCATTATAAGACCCGCGACAACGGCGGAGGAAATGCCCTCCTTTTTGCCGCTGGATTTCTTCGCACCGGTATAGATGGAAAGTCCCACTATAACAATCAGTGACAGGGCTATACCGATGATAATCGACGCATCCATAAAAAATCACACTCCTGTAATTCCGCCCGCATCCAAAGCCGCGGGCACACGCCCCACAAGGGGGCCATCTCTTTCTTAAAACCCTATAAAAAAACACCGGAGCAGGCGTCTGCCGCCCGAACTATAGAATTCAAAAGCGTCGCAGACTTCGCGGCGCGCACGCCGCGAATAAAATTAAATTTGTTTTTCGCGAGGACATGTGCCTCGAGAAAAACTCTTTGCGCGTGATGAGCGTCAAACCATTTCTCTGTCCGCTTGCGGACAGAGAAATGGCGAGGCGCAGAACGAGGCGAAGCCCCTCAAAAAAGAGGCTTCGCCTCTTTTTTGACTCCTCACACAGGGTCAGCCATGAACTTCTTGGTCACGCGGAAAATCTCAAACAGCTGCTTGTCGCGCTTGGCCTTGACTTCCTCGATGTCGCGGCCGGTGTAGTCGTAAAAGCCCTTGCCGGTCTTGATGCCCAGCTCGTTGGCGTCCACCTTCTCCTGAAGGATGGAGGGGATGGTATCCCACTGGGGGGCGGCATAGCTCTTGTTCTTGAAGTTGTTGTAGGTCATGTCAACGCCGCCGAAGTCGATGCGCTTGCAGATGCCAAGTACGCAG
>CATJWA010000038.1 GCA_949744025.1 uncultured Eubacteriales bacterium | reverse complement strand
GGTACTTATTCTTGCTTGTGCAAGAAAAGTACCCAAAAGAACACACTCAAGGGGAAAAGGAGAGGTATCTCCTTTTCCCCTTAAGAATCCCTTTTTTCTCTCTGCGATGCGCCGACGGCAGTTCTCTGCCAGTGACGCTTATCTACGGTGCAAGCACAGCTTGCCGCTGACGCTGAAATGGAGGGCACATAGGAAAGCATATTTTATTGCACGCTTGTTTCACATTGGAAAAGCCCCCCCTGAATTTCAATCTCCCTCCGCAGCAGCGGCAGCGGCAAGCTATGCTTGCGCCATAGACGCGCATCACTGGCATCGCACCAACGGCGCCGATGGAAAGAGAGGAAAAGAGGATTCTTAAGGAGGAAGGGGGAGGTTTCCCCCTTCCTCCTTAAGCGCGTTCTTTTGGGTACTTTTCTTGCGCGAGCAAGAATAAGTACCCCGCCGGAGGCAGCAGGCATTGAGAAAAAGAAACAACTAATCTGAATACGTAAAAATTGAACTTACAGACGCTTCAAATTTCGCGCAGCAAGTTTATCTTATATCAAAAAACCTTTTCCCGTTCTCCAGCGTGATTGCGGCTACTTCTTCGGTACTCAGGTGCTTAACCTGAGCAATCACCTCGGCGATAAACGGCAGCATCGTGCTGTCGTTGCGGTGCCCCCTGTGCGGCACGGGCGCGAGGTAGGGACTGTCGGTTTCCAGCATTATCCGCTCCATCGGACAGACCTCGATTGCCTCAAGGGCGCGCCGCGCGTTCTTGAAGGTGACAGCGCCCGTGAAGCTCAGATACCAGCCCAAATCCACAAGCTGCCGCGCCATCTCCGCGGAGCCCGAGTAGCAGTGAAATACACCGCGCAGCCCCGAAAACTCCCGCGCCGCGGCAAGGCAGTCGGCGTGGGCCTCCCTGTCGTGCACAATAACCGGCAGTCCCAGCTCACGCGCCAGCTCAAGCTGGGCGTAAAATACGCGCTTTTGCGTGTCCCTGTCCGCCCCGTCCTCGTAGTAGTAGTCCAGACCTATCTCGCCTATCGCCACAACCTTCGGGCTCTGAGCCCATTTTTTCAGCTTTTCCAGGCTCCCGCCGCCAAATGAGTCCGCGTTCTCCGGATGCCATCCCACCGCCGCGTAAACATGCCCGTACCGCGCGGCAAAATCCATCGCCGCAAGCGAGGACGGCTCGTCGCAGCCCGGGTTCACAATAAGCTCCACGCCGTTTTTCGGCATTTTACCCAGCAATTCGTCCCTGTCGTTGTCAAAGCGCTCGTCGTCATAATGCGCGTGTGTGTCAAAATACATGTCTTTCTCCTTTTGTGGGGGATATTGCCTTAAATTTTATACCCCCGCCGCCCATTCGTCAAGTCCGGTGGGGAATTCTAAGCTCTTTACATTTGCAGGGACCTATGGTATAATTTGTACAAATTCCAAACAAACACAGCTGAGCTCAAAGAGGCAGGGTATGGTAAGCAATGTTTTCCGCCGTATGAGCCGCGGCGACGCCCGCCGGAACGCAACGGACATTTACGTTTTTGTGATGCTGCTTGTTTTTCCCCTGTTCACCGGCTTTAAGGGCTATGCCGCCGTAACCGTATCAAAATATCTGTTTTTCGTCATATGCACAGCCCTGTGGCTGGCCGCCCTTGCCGCGCTGTCGCTCAAAGGCCGCCTGACCCGCGCGCGCCGTCCGAGCCCCGCGCAGCTATGCGCGTTGTGCTTTATGGCCGTGTGCTGCCTTTCCGCCGCGCTGTCGCCTCACAGGCTTGACTGCATCCTCGGCGCGGGCCGCTATGACGGACTTGTCACACTTTTGCTTTGCGCGCTTGTTTTTCTTGGCGTTTCCGCCTTTGGGACGCTCCGCCCCTGCCACACACGGGCCTTTGCCCTGTCCTGCACGCTCTGCTGCCTTGTCGCGCTGCTTCAGCTTCTTGGCTTCAACCCCCTGTGGCTCTACCCCGGCGAGCTGAGCTACTACGACTCTCATATTCTTTTCAGCGGCGAGTTTCTCGGCACGGTCGGAAATGTGAATATGCTCTCCGCCCTGCTCTCGCTCGCGGTTCC
>CATJWA010000037.1 GCA_949744025.1 uncultured Eubacteriales bacterium | reverse complement strand
CACTATCGCGGTAGTTTGGAAAAATTTTTTACGGAGCCCCCGACAGGGACTCCGTAAATTCCCGAACAGGTCTGAGAAAGCCGCAAGGCGGCCGCCTGTTCGACACGCTTTAATCCAGGGCTCTGAGCACTCTTCTGCTGAGTATCACGGCCATGACGGCAGCGGCGCCCTCGGCTATCAGGGGGGCCAGCCACACCGGCTCGAGCCGCCCGCCGAGCGCGAGCAGCCAGGCCGCGGGCACCTGAATGATAAGCTGGCGCATGAGGTTGAGCAGCAGCGTATACCGCGCGCGGCCCAGCGACTGGAAGCAGGACGAGAGCACCACGCACACCGCCCCCAGCGGCAGGGACGCCGAGCAGAGCCTCAGCGCCGTTACGCCTATGGACAGCATGTAGTCCGAGGCGCGGAACAGCCGCAGCATCGTAACCGGCACAAGCTCGTACATCAGCGCCCAGGCCGCTGTCACGCTGATTCCGACCACAAGCGCCAGGCGCAGCGTCGCGCGCACTCGGTCATACTGCTTTGCGCCGAAATTGTAGGAGTAAATCGCAATCGTGCCGTTGTTCAGGCCGAACACGGGCATGAAGCCGAAGCTCTGCATTTTTATCCATATCCCGAACACCGCCACGGCCGTTGTGCTGAAGCCGAGGAGAATCTGGTTTATCAGGTACGACATCGCCGAGCCGAGCCCGATTGTTATCATCGACGGCAGGCCCACGGCGAAGATGCCGAACAGAATGTCCGTGTCCGGAAGCATGCTTTTCGCGTCAAAGCGCGTGGCATGGTTGCAGCGCAGGTTGAAGAAAAGCGCCAGCGCCGCCGCGACGCACTGGCCCAGCACCGTAGCCCAGGCCGCGCCGGCGACGCCGAGGCTCGGGAAGGGGCCAAGACCGAAGATGAGCAGCGGGTCGAAAATGATGTTTACCACCGCGCCCGCGGCCTGACTGACCATCGACTGCGCGCTGCTGCCCGTGGCCACGAGCAGCTTTTCAAAGTTCTGCCCGTAGAACATGCCCACCGCGCACACGCACACTATGAGCATGTAGTCGTGCCCGTATTCGATTATCTCCGCCACATCCGTCTGGTGCTCGAAAAAGCTGCGGGAAAAGACGATGCCGACAAGTGCGAAAATCAGCGCGTACAGCGCCGAGAGCGTCACCTGCACGTTCGCCGCACGTCCGGCCCTGCGCCCATCGCCCTCGCCGAGCGAGCGCGAGACCAGCGCGCTGACGCCCACGCCCGTGCCGACGGCGATGGCGTTCATGACGTTTTGCAGCGGAAAGGTCAGCGACACGGCGGTCAGCGCGTTTTCGCTCAGCCGCGCGACGAACATGGAATCGACCATGTTGTAAAGCGCCTGGACGAACATGGATATCATCATCGGCACCGACATCGTAACCAGCAGCCGGCCCACCGGCATTGTGCCGAGCTTATCCTGCGACTGTTCCATTTCTCTGTCTCTCCTTCTCTGCTGCGCACAGCCGGAGCTTGTCCGCGCGGCTGAGCTGCTTTATCTCCCATTCCCTGCGCATGGCCGCGTGCCTGTCCGCGCATTTTTCGCGGTAGGCCAGCTCCACGGGCCGGCGTGCGCGGGTGTATTTCGCGCCGCGCCCGGCGTTGTGCGCGCGCACTCGGCGCTCAAGGTCACTGGTCCAGCCGGTGTACAGCGTGCCGTCCGCGCAGCGCAGGATGTATGCCCAGCACTCAGACATTTTCCGCCGTTTTCCAGACAAGCAGGTTCTCGGAAATCTCCGCCGCGACCCTGCCAGTGTCGGCCAGCCAGCTTAAATACGAGCGCAGCGTGCTGCCGACAAGCGCGTACTGCTCAAGGCTCATCGTAAGGCCGAAGCGGTCGAACACCGCTTTGAGCAGATGCTCGAAATCAATTCCTCCCCGGCATATTTCCAGCACCGCGTCCGCGACAGCGTGCACCGCCTCGCGGTTTACGCGCGCCAGCTCGCGCATGTCCGTGCAGGCCGGCGCGTGCGCGGGGACGAACAGCGGCGCGGTCATGCCCTCCACCGCGTCGAGCGTCCGCAGATATTTCT
>CATJWA010000036.1 GCA_949744025.1 uncultured Eubacteriales bacterium | reverse complement strand
ATCTCGGAGTCGATGTCCATGTACAGGCCGTGCTCACCCTCGGCCACGAAGTCCCAGCAGTTATCGTAGCTCTTGGAGCCGGTGTTGTTGTACATAAAGACCTTGTTCAGGGTCTGGAGCGGCAGATAGCCGTCATAGGATGCCGCGTCCACGCCGTTGGCGGCGGCCCACTCGCTGGGAATGTAGGTGTCGAGTATGCCGGTCTGGACCATCTTCGACTCAATCTGGTTGCCGTCCTGAATGAGGGTCATGGCAAAGGTTCCCTCGGGCTTGAGGGAGTCGGCGGTGAGCTGGTCGAAAATCTTGTTGTTCTTCGGCTGCTGCCAGTCAAACTCCATGGTGTAGCTGGAATCGATGGACTGGAGGTACTCGATGAACAGCGGCAGGGCGCTCTTGCCGCGGCTGGAGTTGCCCACGCCGTAGAAGGTCTTGCCGTTGGACTCCTCGATGGCCTTTTTGGCCAGCTCCTCCAGGGTCATGCCCTCGGCCTCTTTGATTATCTTCTGCGTCTCGGTCAGATTCGCGTCGTCAGCCGGAGCAGGCTCGGGAGTGTTGTTCTCCGCCGGGGCGGGAGCCGGGGTTGCCGCCGGAGCGGGGTTGTTGTTCTCCGCGGGAGCGGGGGCCGGAGTGCTCGCCGGAGAGCCGCCGCAGGCGGCCAGGCTGAACATCAGGACAACAGCTAAAAGCAGAGATATTGTCTTTTTCATTTTTTGTTCCTCCTTCGTCAAAATAGACAAATTTTTATAGTGGTTATGTACATCCACTGTCAATTTTATTGTACGTTACCTTTTCCCAAATGAACAGGGGACAAAACTGCTATTTTTTGAGATATTCTGCGATAGCTGTGAAATTTATATGAAAAAATTTTGAAAGTTATGCTATAATTATGACGAAATATCAAGATTGACCGTGGAGGAATGCCGCCATGACAAGGAAAATACTCTGCGCGCTGCTTGTGCTGGCGCTGCTGTGCGGCTGCTCCGGCTCCGCGCCGGCGCAGGGAAGCGCTTTCGCTCCCGACGAGGCGCACCGCCTGGTGGTCTACACCTCCCACAAGCAGGAGGTCTGGCAGCCGATAGTCAGGGAGTTTGAGGAGCGCACGGGCATCTGGGTGGACGTGGTGTACGGCGCGACCAGCGAGCTTTTGGAGCGCATTGAGCGCGAGGAGCGCGACGTGCGCGCCGACCTTATGTTCGGCGGCGGCGTGGAGAGCCTGGAGACCTACCGCGAGTGCTTCACGCCCTACACCTGCGCCGACGCGGACAGGCTGCTTCCCCAGTTTCGCTGTGCCGACGATTTATGGACGCCCTTTTCCGCGCTGCCGGTGGTGCTGATATACAACACCAAGCTTATGGAGCCCGGCCTTCTCACCGGCTGGAGCGACCTGCTCTCGCCCGAGCTTCGCGGTGAGATCGCCTTCACCGACCCGTCGGTGTCCGGCTCGGCTTTCACCTCGCTGATGACCATGCTGTGCGCCCTGCCGGGCGACCGCTCTGAAAATCTGCGCGCCTTCGCGGAAAATCTCGGGGGCGTGCAGCTTGACGGCTCGGGCGCGGTGCTCACGGCCGTGGCCGACGGCAGCGCCACGGTGGGAGTGACGCTCGAGGAAACGGCGCTAAAGCGCATTGCCGAGGGCGAGAACATCGCCATGGTCT
>CATJWA010000035.1 GCA_949744025.1 uncultured Eubacteriales bacterium | reverse complement strand
GTGCAATAGCGAAACACTATAGATATCAGTTTTGCATTTGGGGTGTTTGGGGAAGCAGTACCTCTCTCATAAAAAGCGGAAAGCTTCCCATTGCAAGGATTTCCGAATATAACGAACCCAGCGGCAGGCGGCGGATACGATGGAAACAGTTCTCTCTTGTAAAGATCGACAATAGGACACAATATTACAATGAATTACAATGAAGTAGTATCAACACAAATCAAAGGCCAATTGCTTTATTTGATTTAAGAAATAGTCTTTATCAAAAGGTAAAAAATCGGCACTATATAAATGAGTAATTTGCACCTTATCAATTTCGGAGGGCAACTCATCAAGAGAGAAAGAAAATGGTTCTGGGCGTTCATATCCAGAAAAAGAACTAAAGTTATTTTTATTATTCATAACAATCCAATCTCCATAAATCTCACCGCTATCAACTAAAAGGATATTAAATCCATAACCCTTCTTGTTTTTGATTTCACCCCATGCAAGAATGTTTTTGCCTTTATATCGAGGAATGTAGTTTTCAATTTTGGTTTGTCCATCGCCAAAAAATCTATCAATCAAAACTTCTCGTCTATGATTTTCCTTAAAAATAATTTCCATATTAATCGCTATTGTATTGGCTACTGGGACATCCATTTCCCAGTAAAAGTGACTGTCATTATATCTGGTGACAATCCTTAAAGTATAGGTGATTTTTTTCTGACCTCCATATTGCAGATTAAACTTTTCAGCAAAATCTACAAGTGGAGCCACAATCATGCTTTCAAATTGAGAATGAACCAATTTACAAAAATCACCTCTTTCCTTTTCTCTTTGTTTCCTCGCATTTTCCTCGGCTTGTCTGGCACTGTCTTGCACATTTGTTGTTGCTATAGCCATTTCAACCAAATTGTCAATTGGTAAAGAAGCCTGACCTTGAGCATCCAGAACAGAAATTATCTCTTGCCAATTAGAAAAACGTCTTTTTACAGACTTCTCAAGCATTCGATTAATAACTGAAACTATACTGGATGGTAATTGAGGATTAGCTTTTTCAAGATTTGTAATTTGAGAATATAAGTGTGTATTTTTACACTCCTCCCAAGAGCGAGGAACGGGGTCGTAGGGATATCGCAGACTTGCTAATTCATAAAACACAATACCCATAGAATAAATGTCCATTTGTATTGTGTTTTTAGTATAATCCCAAGCTTCTGGTGCCATATATAATGGAGTTCCGCCCCCCTTAAAAGTCTTTGTGCGAGTATTTTCTGCGGCGATTTTGGATAATCCAAAATCGGATATTTTAAGGTTTCCTTCACACAACAAAATATTATCAGGTTTAATATCCCGATGAACTAAAGCCATACTTATATTGAACATACCACTTGCAAGCTGCTTGAAAATGCAAATCAATTCATCAGGGGTAAACATTTCTTTTTTTGCGCGTCTTTGTTCCAGAAGAGAAGTTAGTGTGCCGCCGTCAGCATACTCCATTATGATATATGGAGGGAGATCTGTAAATATTTCACCATTATGGACATATTCGTAGCGAATAATGCTTTCTCCATGTACTTGTAAAGCTGACCGAATTTCATTTCTAAATACCTCTTCGGCAGACATATCGCTAAATGAAGGAAGCATGGTTTTTACCGCAAAATAGCATTATCGTTTTCTCGATGTGCCTTGAAAACATAGCCAAAACCACCACGGCCAATTACGTCATCTAAAATATATTTTCTCTCACAACCATCTTTGACAAATGAACCAATATTTAAAATCATAATCTATCCCTCCAGAATGCATTTTATTTTCAAGGTATTATAAAGTACATTGTGTAAATACTCCTTTCCTGTTGCTGCAACAAGCATGTAAATATTATATCATGTGGTTTTGGCTTTGACAATCTGCAGTTACAATGGTCTCAACACCAACAAAGGAGCTGAGGCTATGCCGACTACCTATCCAACAGAAATCAAAGTCAAAACCATCCGCCGCTATGAGAAGTGTGAGTCCATCAAGGCGTTGAGCCAGGAATTGCACATTTCCCAAAGT
>CATJWA010000034.1 GCA_949744025.1 uncultured Eubacteriales bacterium | reverse complement strand
GCGTCCGACCACGCTCCCGAGCGACGGCAGCGCTCCAGCGCGGTCAGCGCCGCCTGTCTCGCCTCCGCCATTACAGCTTAACCGGATGGCCGCGCAGATAGTCCGCCGCCGCCATTCGCTTTTTACCGGGGGCCTGGAGCTCGGTTATCAGCAGGGTCCGGCCGCCCGCGCAGGCGACCTCAATGCCCCGATTTCCCGCGGAAACAATGCTGCCGGCGGGTTTTTGCGTGGTATTTTGCGTGTACTGCGCGGCGTATATTCTGCACAGCGTACCGTCAATATCCGCTGTGGCCACCGGCCAGGGCTGAAGGCCGTATATCTGCCTGACTACCTCCCGCGGCGTCCGCGCCCAGTCGATGGGGCACATGGATTTATCAAGCTGCTTTGTAAACGTGGCCGCGGAGTGGTCCTGCGGCGTTCTCGGGGCGGTTCCGGCCTCGATAGCGCGGAGAGTTTTGTCAAGCAAATCCGCGCCCATGTCCATCAGGCGGCCGAACAGCTCTCCGGAGGTCTCATACTCGCCTATGTCCGTCTCGGCGGTGAATATTATGTCCCCGGCGTCGAGCTCGGAGGCCATGTACATGGTCGTCACGCCCGTGCGCCCGTCGCCATTCAGGACAGCCCACTGTATGGGGGCGCTGCCGCGGTATTTCGGCAGGAGCGAGGCGTGGACATTCACGCAGCCAAGTCGCGGCAGGGCAAGTATATCGTCCGGAAGTATGCGGCCGTAGGCCACCACGACTATTACGTCGGGGGCCAGCTCCTTCAATATTTCCAGGGCAGCGCCGTCGCGCAGCTTTTCCGGCTGGTACACGGGGATGCCGTGCTCCTGAGCCAGGAGCTTCACGGGCGGGCTTTGCAGGCTCATGCCGCGTCCGCGCGGCTTGTCCGGCTGGGTGAACGCGCCCACGACCTCATATTTTTCCTCTATGAGCTTTTTCAGCGACGCCGCGGCAAAGTCCGGCGTGCCCATAAACACCACGCGCATTTTATTTCTCCCTGCCGTGAATTTCGCTGCTGACGTCGCGGCCGTAATAATCGTCCAGCTCCTCATCGCTCATTATATGCTCGCTCACCTCGGTGAAAAGCTGGCCCTCAAGGTGCGCCAGCTCATGGCACATCGCGCGGGCGGTCAGGCCGTGGCCCTCAACCTCGAACCACTTGCCGTTTCTGTCCTGCGCGCGCACCTTTACGTGCT
>CATJWA010000033.1 GCA_949744025.1 uncultured Eubacteriales bacterium | reverse complement strand
TTACCGCGCGGGAGTGCAGGCGCTGGGCGAAAAGCCCGTGTGGGGCGCGCTGAGCGGCATCCGGCCCGGCAAGCTCATGAGCCGGCTGCTTGAACAGGGCAAAAGCGACGCGGCCGCGTCGCGCGAGTTCATGCGCCTGTACGACGCCTCGCCGGAGCGCACACGGCTTTGTCTGGACACGGCGCACGCCGGTCTTGCCGCCGCGGCCTCGCTTCGTCAGCGCGACGTATGTCTTTACGTCGGCATCCCCTTCTGCCCGACGCGCTGCGCCTATTGCAGCTTCGTCAGCCAGGCCGTGGAAAAGAGCATGAAGCTGATAGAGCCCTTTTTTGAGGCTCTTTTGCTCGACGTTGAGGCCACGGGCCGCGCCGCGGCGGAAAACGGACTGCGCCCCGTCTCCGTCTATTTCGGCGGCGGCACGCCGACCACGCTCTCGGCCGGGCAGCTTGACCGGCTGTGCTCGGCCCTTGAGCGGAGCTTTGACCTGTCGGGTCTGCGGGAGTTCACCGTCGAGGCCGGCCGGCCGGACACGATAACGGCGGACAGGCTGGCTGCACTGCGCACGCACGGCGTAACGCGAATCAGCGTAAACCCTCAGACCATGTCCGACCGCGTGCTTGAGGCCATAGGCCGCCGGCACACGGCGCGGGATGTGCGCGATGCTCTGGAGCTGGTGCGAGCCGCGGGCGGCTTTGAGGTGAACATGGACCTTATCGCGGGACTGCCCGAGGACACGCCCGGGGGCTTTGAGGATACGCTCAGGCAGGTGCTGGAGCTCGCCCCCGAGAACGTGACGGTGCACACCCTCTCGCTGAAAAAGGGCTCGCGGATAACGCTTGAGGGTACCGCGCTGCCCACGCCGCGGCAGGTCGGGCAGATGCTTGACGGGGCGGAGCGCTCGCTGCGCGCGGCGGGCTACGCGCCCTACTACCTCTACCGCCAGAAGTTCATGTCAGGCGGCTTTGAAAACGTCGGCTGGGCCCTGCCGGGGCATGACAGCCTGTACAACATCTGCATCATGGAGGAGCTGTGCTCCATCCTCGCCATGGGCGGCGGGGCCTCGACCAAGCTGGTGGCCACCGGAGGGAGAATAGAGCGCGTGTTTGCGCCCAAGTACCCGCTGGAATACATACAGGGCATTGAAAAGGTCTGTGCGGACAAGGAAAAAATAAGCTCATTTTACAGAGAAATAAGACAGGAGGGCGAGGATGTTTTCTGCGATACAGAGCCTTGACGAGGCGATACTGCTTTTCGTTCAGGACAATATACGCACGCCGGCGCTGACGTTTATCATGCGCCTGTTCAGTTTTCTCGGCGACGCGGGGATTATGTGGATAGCGCTGGGAGTGCTTTTGCTGGCCTTCGCGCGCACGCGGCGGAGGGGAGCGGGGATGCTCGGCGCGCTGGCTGTGGAGTACACAATATGCGACCTCGTTATAAAAAAGCTGGTGCTGCGGCCCCGGCCTTATCTGGTGATATCGCAGCTTGAGCTGCTCGTGGCGCAGGAGAGCTCGACCAGCTTTCCCTCCGGGCACTCGGCCTCAAGCTTTGTCTGCGCGTATATGCTCGCGCGCATGTTCGGCAAAAAGGGCGCCTGGGCCTATCTGCCGGCCTCGCTTATCGCCCTCAGCCGCATTTACGTCGGCGTGCACTACCCCTCCGATGTGCTCGCGGGCGTGGCGCTCGGCACGCTCATCGGCGTTGTCATTTACCCTCTGCTCCGAGCGCATGTCGGGTCGGCAAAGGGCGAAAAATAATATTCGGAAATTCACTTTTTGCCCTTGCTTAATACCGCGCGCCGGGCTATAATATTTTCGTAACCGCGGCGTCGCGGCAATATATTTCTGAGCAGGTAGCGTACTGATGAGCAGACGAATTTTCACCCCTTTGATTTTAATACCGCTGGCACTGCTGTGCCTGACATACGCCTCGGGCTGCGGGCTTCAGACCGCGGACGCCTCCGTGAGCGAGGCTACTCCCCCGCCGGCAGCCGCTTCCGCCCCGGCGGAGGGGCCGGACGAGCCGGTTATGCTCCC
>CATJWA010000032.1 GCA_949744025.1 uncultured Eubacteriales bacterium | reverse complement strand
TTTTACCGCCGCCATCGGCTTTTTGGAGGAGTATCTGGACGAGATGGCCGGCTGCCGGGTGGAGGATATCCCGCGGATCAAGGAGGCGCTGGCGTCGCTGGCCTTTTGGCTCAGCGAAGAGATGCAGAAATACGCCGGCCAGCCGGAAACGCCCTATCTTTCAGAGCGGATTCACTACGCCCCCGACCTGCAGAGCCTGCGCAGCTATCTGATGGAGCAGCTGCAGCAGCATATCGGCAATCTGTCAAGCTTAGACAACAAGGGGCGGATCGTCCTGGAGGTCGAGCAGTACATCCTCGCCAATTTTGACCGCGACCTCTCTATCCGCGAAATTGCCCAGCAGGTCTATATCACCCCCAACTACCTCTGCTATCTCTACAAAAAGAACACCGGGCGGACTTTGAGCCAGTTTATCCTCGACGTGCGCATGGAAAAGGCCAGCCGGATGATCCGCGAAACCAGCATGAAGCTTGGGGAAATTTCCGACGCTTTAGGCTATGCCAACCAGAATTACTTCACCCGCCTTTTTACCAAATACTTCGGCGAAAGTCCCCGCGCCTACCGCGATAAGCACGGCAGGCTGCCCCTTTCGCCGTCTGACGACGAAAGCTGAAACGGAGGCCGTTATGGCGATATTTTCCTTCCTGGCGCTGCGGTATAAAAACTGCTCCCTTCATGTCAAGCTCTTTGCCTCCTATTTTCTGCTGATCTTTATTCCAGTTATCACGCTGACGCTCTTTTTCGGCTGGAAAAGCACCAGAATTATCACCAGTCAGTCGATGGAGATATCCCGCCTTTATCTGGAGGAGGCCGAGGCGGCGGTTTCAGCCGAGCTTTCCAAGCTTTCGATGATCTCTTCCCAGCTGGCCCAGAGCGCCGAGATTCATAAGGTTCTGGAAAAACAGGGCACCGATATCCGTTTCGGCGAAGAATATGACGATATGAAAGATCTTTACGAGATCATCAGCAATACCTGTTCGCTGCAGAGCCTTTACCAAATTCGCCTTTATATCAGCGACTCCTTCCGGCACAGCCGTCGGGAATGGGTGACCTACCCCTTAAGCAGCATCGCCGAAACGGATTGGTACCGCGAGCTGGTGGATGAGCATGAGATCCAGGCCATCGTCCCGCCCCAGGTTTTTAGGGTGCCGCTTTCAGAGCCGCAGGAGCTGCTTTCGATCGTAACGCTGATCCGCAGCAATAAGGATTTTAACCGCATTTTGGGGGTGGCGAGCGCCGATATCCCCAAGGATGACCTGGTGGCGATGCTCAGCCGCAGCAGCTATACCGAAACCGGAGCAGTCTATCTGGTGGACGATGAACTGAACATTATCTGCGGCAGCGCCGACAAGGCGGCCTTTGCCGAAGCGGACAGCCTGCTTTCCAAAGCGGCGGCTCGTTTTGGGCGCTCTTCCGGCGTTTTTGCAGAAAACGATCTGGTCGCCGGGCTGTCGGCGCCGGTCTACG
>CATJWA010000031.1 GCA_949744025.1 uncultured Eubacteriales bacterium | reverse complement strand
TGTATCTGCTGCAGCCTGGTGGGCGACTTCGGCGAGGCGCTGCACAAGGTGCTGACGGAGCTGGCCCCCGACCGGATTCTGATCGAGCCTTCCGGCGTCGGCAAGCTGAGCGATGTTGTCCGCGCCGTCCAGAACGCCGAGACCGCAGGCGCGTCGCTTGGGAGCCTGACGACGGTGGCCGACGCCTCGAAATGCAAAATGTATATCAAAAATTTTGGCGAGTTCTACAATAACCAGATCGAACACGCCACTACCATTATCCTCAGCCGCACCGGCGGTATGGCTCAGGAAAAGCTGGACGCTGCCGTCGCCCTGCTTCGCGAGAAGAACGCCGACGCGACTATCATTACCACCCCCTGGGATGAGCTTGACGGCAAGCAGATCCGCGCCGCCATGGAAAAAGAGGATACCCTCAAGGAGGCGCTGGCGAAGCTGGCGGCTGAGCAGGAAGAGGATACCTGCCCGATCTGCGGCGAGCATCACCATGATCATGAGCATCATCATGACCACGAGCACGAACATGACCACGAGCATGAGCACGAACATGAGCATGAACATCACCATGACCATGAGCACGAACATGGCCATGAGCATCATCATGACCACGAGCATGAACATGGCCATCATCACCACCACGCCGACGAGGTTTTCGCCAGCTGGGGCGTTGAAACTGCGAAAAAATTTACCAAAGAGGAAATTGAAAAGGCTCTTTCTGCTCTTTCTGATGAGGGACGCTTCGGCGCAGTGCTCCGCGCGAAAGGCATTGTCGCCGGCGACGGCTGCTGGATTCATTTTGACTATGTTCCCGGCGAGAGCGATATCCGCACTGGCCCTGCCGGCGTGACCGGGCGGCTGTGCGTGATCGGCTCGAAAATTGATGAGAAGGCGCTGGCGGCGCTGTTTGGCCTGTAAGGAGGCTTACCCATGGCTGCGGAAGTTCCTGTTTACCTGTTTACCGGGTTCCTAGAGGGCGGCAAGACAACGCTGATCCAGGAAACGATGGCTGACCCCAAATTCAACGACGGCGAGCGCACGCTGATGCTGCTCTGCGAGGAAGGCGAGGTCGAGATCGACCCGTCGGGCTTTACTGACGGCGGCAAGCATACAACAATGAAAATTATCGAAAGCGTCGAGGATCTGGACACGAAAACCCTTGACCAATGGCGGAAAGAAACCCGCGCTCAGCGGGTGGTGATCGAATACAACGGGATGTGGATGCTGCAGGACCTTTTCGAGAAGCTGCCGGAGGGCTGGCTGATCTATCAGGAGGTGCTGCTGGTGGACGGCTCTACCTTTATGAGCTACAACGCCAATATGCGCAGTTTGGTGGTGGACAAGCTGAACACCTGTGAAATGGTGGTCTTTAACCGCTGTGTGCCGTCCGTCGACCGCATGGCGCTGCACCAGATCGTCCGCGGTACCAGCCGCCGCACCGATATCATTTACGAAAACGAGGGCGACGTTGAGTTCGACGAGATCGAGGATCCGCTGCCTTTCGATCTCGATGCACCGGTCATCGAGATAGGCGACCGCGATTTTGCCCTTTGGTATCGTGATGCTGCCGAAGATCCCCGCAAATACAGCGGTAAAACTGTCCGCTTTAAGGCGATGACCTGTCTGACCCGCCGCCTTCCCAAGGATCAGTTTATCCCTGGGCGGTTTGTGATGACCTGCTGTGAAGCGGATACGCGTTTTATGGGCTTTATCTGCAAATTTTCCGGCGCGCAGTCGCTGCAGCAGCGAAGCTGGATCATGGTCACAGCCACCATCCGCACGGCGACTCATCCTCTCTACGGCGGCCAGCTGGGGCCGATTCTGACCGCAGTGTCCGTGGAGCCTGCCGAGCCTGCTGAACAGGAAATTGCAACTTTCTTTTGATCGCTAAGATAACTGAGTGCCTCACAGGGGAAGCCCATCTGCGCCGGCTTACCTGAAAAGTTAAACCCCGCTCGGAAATATATAACGCGGGACAGCTTTGCGTCAGCAAGCTGTCTTGAGAGAGAAAATACTCGCGCTA
>CATJWA010000030.1 GCA_949744025.1 uncultured Eubacteriales bacterium | reverse complement strand
TGAAAGCCGTGTGCCCCACTGTGCAGAGCATCTGGATTCCCAGCCATAGACCTATCAATCGAATGAACCTACTGGTCGAAAAAAGTGCAGGATAAAGCACGGGGGTCACAAGTGACCCTCCACGCAGCGAACACCGCCCCGCAGAGCAGGTCGGGGACTTTCACGCGGGGGTCAGTTTATACCTCATGGGGTCTGCTCGGGGATCAGAAACAGCACAAATCCCCGCCGTTGCAGTCTTTTTCGGGAGTCTAAGCGGGGGTATGTGACCATTTCAGGCAGAAATGAACAATACTGGACTGGCAAATCACAGCATTATGCAGACAGTCAGTGATGATGTAAACTGGTTGTGAATTGCACCAGTGTATACAAAGAGAAGGCGCATGATGACATGATAAGCTTGCGCGGATGGTATCTGCACAGCTCCAAAATTGCGCCGCTATAAACAAAGAAAGAGCCCTGTGAAAAGAATGTGTCTGGAATGATAACTCTGCGCTAAAACGGTAGATATTCTCCAACTCTCATGGTATGTTATGTTGCCTGAAAGGGGGCAGAAAAGATGCGAAAGGCACTGGAAGATTTATACTACGGCAACATCACGCCGCACGAGAAAAGGATTCCGGCAAAGTCTGAATTACAGCGCATGGTAAGCCGCGCTGCTGAATGCGAGAACAGATTGACGGAATTACTTAATGATGAAGGGAAAGAACTCTTGAGAGTATTTACAAGTGCCCAGCAGGAGATAGACAGTATCACGGCTACAGACAATTTCATCTTAGGGTTTCACTTAGACGTGAGATTGATGGTTGAGTGTATGGACGAGAACGACATCACGGATGGAGGTGAGTGAGCATGGCGAAACGACGCGCAAATGGAGAAGGCAGCATCCGCAAACGTAAGGATGGACGATGGGAAGGACGCTACACAGCTGGCCGTGACCCAGAAATGGGGAAAGCTATTTACAAGAATGTTCTCGGCAAGACACAGGCCGAGGTCAAGGATAAGCTCAAAACCGCTATTGAGAAAAACAACAGCTCAAATATAAACACCGGTCGATACACTGTCAGCCAATGGCTGGACACATGGATGGAGAACTACGCGCAGCTACAACTCAGAGCATCCAGCTACAAAACCTATCAGGGCTTCATAGCCAACCACATCAATCCGGCAGTCGGCAATACTCCACTGGATAAACTGACAACAATGGACCTGCAAAAGCTGTATAAGCACCTGCTGGAAAACGGGAGAGTGGAACGTACTGAGTCCAGAAACAAACCAAAGGGCCTCAGCGTCAAAACAGTACGCAACATAAACCAAATGCTCTCCTCTGCTCTTAACAGCGCGGTTGAACATAAACTTATATTCTGCAATCCCACAAAGGGCTGTGTCCTTCCAAAGTTAGAGAAGAAGGAAATGAAAATCCTGTCGACGGAGAGTCTGGGAGCCTTCTTTTACGAGGCACGGCGCAGCGGGGTATTCGAGCTGTACTACCTCGAACTGGCAACGGGGCTCCGCCGAGGGGAGCTGTTGGGGCTGAAGTGGAGCGACATCGACCTTGCCAAGGGCGTAATATGCGTCAGAAGGCAGATACTTCGGCAAAACGGCAAAGTAGTTGAAGCACCCTTGAAAACGAAAAACTCCTACCGCAATATTGCGATAGGAGTAGACACAATCGAAGTACTCGAAAGTATGGAGCACAGCAGCGAGTACGTGTTCCCCTCCCCAACCGGAGGCCCTATGTCACCGGACAGCGTACTGCACATGTTACAGAGGGTGCTCAAGCGTGCGGGCTTGGACCGTATTCGCTTCCACGACTTACGCCACACATTTTCAGTGCTGGCGCTGCAAAACGGCGTAGATGTCAAAACCCTCTCCTCCATGCTGGGGCACTACTCCGCGGGCTTCACCCTCGACACCTACGCCCACGTGACCACCTCCATGCAGAAGCAGGCGGCCAACGCCGTGGACCGCTTCCTCTCCGGTGCTGTCCGATA
>CATJWA010000029.1 GCA_949744025.1 uncultured Eubacteriales bacterium | reverse complement strand
TTCGAGCAAGGAAGCACCTGATTTTGTTACCCCCCCCCCGCCGAAAAATGACAAAATTTCTTCGGCGTTTTCTTACAATTTCAAATTGGCGTTGACATTCATGACTGCCTGCGCAAGAGTTGCCGGTATAGACATTCCCCGCGTTGCTCTGGGCGGCGGAAAGTACAACGCTCCGGTCACATGGACCATGTGCAGTGCGTTCTGCTCAACCGGCGCTTTTGAGAAGCTGACCGAGGCGAAGTATCTGAGCTCGGATAAGTACCTCAAGCGCGGGGACATATTGGTGCGGGAGTCCGGACACACGGCGATGGCCCTCGGTAACGGCGCTCAGTCCGGCAAGGACACGGTGAAACCGGCCGCGGGCTCCGCAGCGGAGAAAGAGACGCCTACCGTCACAAAGGAGGTCAACGCAAAGGAGCCTGCCACGGCCTTTGACAGGTCTATGACGGGAGCCTACACCGTTATCTCCGCGGGCGGCAGCTATATCCGCGGCGGGGCGGGAGTAATAAAGACGGGGCTTGCCCTCCTGCCCAAGGGGACGACAGTGTGGAATTACGGCTATTACACGCTCAGCGGCGGCGTTAGGTGGCTGTATGTCCAGTGTACATACAAGGGTGTCAGCTACACCGGATTTATGAGCGAACGTTACTTGACGAAGAAATAAAAAGGGGAGGAAAATAATCATGCAGGAATTTTTGAGGGACATACTTTTCGCGGTGGTTACGGCGGCTTGCCCTGTGCTGACGGCGTATCTGGTCGTGCTTATCCGCAAGCTGGGCGACAGCGCGGCGGCGAATACCGAGAGCATCAAGGTCAGGACATATATCACGGAGGCAGCCAAGGCCATCGCCGATGCTGTGGCGGCGGTGAATCAGACCTACGTGGACGGCCTGAAAAACGAGGGGAAATTTGACACGGAGGCGCAGAAGGAGGCGGCGCAAAGGGCGCTGTCGGCCTGTCTTGCGTCCATAAGTCCCGCGGCGAAGAGATTTATTGAGGCGGCCTATGGGGATATATGCGAATACCTCACGACAAGGATTGAGGCCGAGGTCAGGAAACAGAAAAATGAAATCGCGGCGCTGCCGGCAGTAGGGGAACTGGTCAGCATAGCGGAGACGGCGCCAGAATAACAGACAGCTGCGGGGATGAAAAAACCGTGCCCGCAAGAAAAACGGACAATAGAGCCCTCTGATGTGTTTCATCAGAGGGCTCTATTTTTTTGCGGCAAAATCCCAAACGTCTGGGATTTTGATTGCTGGGCTCAGGTGCGGAAAAGGATGCCGTCGTATTCGGTG
>CATJWA010000028.1 GCA_949744025.1 uncultured Eubacteriales bacterium | reverse complement strand
TCCATTGCGCTGACAAAGCTGGACGTGCTGTCGATTTACAACAAGATTCCGGTGTGCGTGGCCTATGAGCTTGAGGGTGAAAAGATTGACGCCTTTCCCTCCGGTATTGTGGAGCTGGAGAAGGCGAAGCCCGTATACGAGTATCTGCCCGGCTGGGGCTGCGACATTTCCAAATGCAAGAAGCCCGAGGACCTGCCCGCGCAGGCCGTGGACTACATCAGATATATAGAGAAAGCCGTGCGCTGTCCGATAAAGTATGTCTCTGTGGGGCCCGAGCGCGACGAGTATCTTGAAATGTTCTGAAGGTGACGGGAGGTAAGCCGTGATAAAGAAAGAGAAAGTTCTTGTTCTGGACTTCGGCGGGCAGTACAACCAGCTCATAGCCCGCCGAGTGCGCGAGTGCAGCGTCTACTGCGAGGTCAGGCCCTACACCATGACCATGCGGGAAATACGGGAGTTTGACCCCATAGGCATAATCTTCACCGGCGGACCCAATAGCGTTTACGCCCCCGCCGCGCCTGCGGTCAGTCCGGAAATTTTCAAGCTCGGCGTGCCCATTTTAGGCATCTGCTACGGCTGCCAGCTTTTGGCCCACAACCTGGGCGGGCAGGTCACGGCCGCTCAGGATGACTCCGCGCGCGAGTACGGCAAGACCGTGACTTATTATGACAGCTCCTGCGCGCTTTTCAGGGGACTGCCGGAGTCCGGCGTGAGCTGGATGAGCCACGGAGACTACATGGCAAAGGTGCCCGAGGGTTTTAAACTGGCCGCGCACAGCGGCGCATGTCCGAATGTGGCGATATGCGACGAGGCGCGCCGGTTTTACGGTGTGCAGTTCCACCCGGAGGTAAATCACACGGAAAACGGCACGGCGATGATACGAAATTTCCTGTACGAGGTCTGCCATGCCAGTGGAGACTGGACGATGGGCGACTATATGAAGCAGTCCATTGCCGCCATACGCGAGAAGGTGGGCGACGGCCGCGTGCTGTTGGCGCTGTCCGGCGGCGTGGATTCCTCCGTGTGCGCGGCCCTGCTGGCCGAGGCGGTGGGGCGGCAGCTTACCTGTGTGTTTGTGGACCACGGTTTGATGCGCAAGAACGAGGGAGACGAGGTCGAGGCTGCCTTTGCCCAGTGGGACATCAATTTCGTGCGCGTGGACGCGGAGCAGAGGTTTTTAAGCCGTCTGGCGGGAGTGTCGGAGCCGGAGCGCAAGCGCAAGATAATCGGCGAGGAGTTCATCCGCGTTTTCGAGGCCGAGGCGAAGAAGATAGGCCGCGTGGACTATCTGGCCCAGGGGACGATATATCCGGATGTTATCGAGTCGGGAGCGGGCGACGCGGCGGTGATAAAGAGTCATCAACATGTGGGCGGGCTGCCGGATTTTGTGGCTTTCAAGGAGATAATCGAGCCGCTGCGCCTGCTGTTCAAGGACGAGACGAGGCAGTTGGGGCGTGAGCTGAAGCTGCCGGAGTATCTGGTCATGCGCCAGCCGTTTCCGGGGCCGGGGCTTGCCATACGCGTTATCGGCGAGGTGACGAAGGACAAGCTGGACCTTCTGCGCGAGGCGGACTTTATTTTCCGCGACGAGGTGGACAAGGCGGGTATTGCCGGCGAGCTGAGCCAGTATTTTGCGGTTTTGACAGATATGCGCTCGGTCGGCGTGATGGGCGACGGCCGCACCTATGATTATACCGTGGCTCTGCGCAGCGTAAATACGACGGACTTCATGACGGCGGACTGGTCGCGCATACCCTATGAGGTGCTTGACCGCGTGAGCGTGCGGATTGTGAACGAGGTACGCGGGGTGAACAGGGTCGTGTACGACGTGACAAGCAAGCCGCCGGCGACGATTGAGTGGGAATGACCGCCAAAACGGCGCAAACCCGCATGAATACAGGGTTTTTGACCTGTCACTTTGCCTTGTGATACTGGTTTGATACTATTCATTTCAACCCGGCCACGCAAGAGAATGATTG
>CATJWA010000027.1 GCA_949744025.1 uncultured Eubacteriales bacterium | reverse complement strand
TTGTCACCGCTGCGCATGGAGCTTAACAGTGCGTCTATTTGACTTTGTGACAAAACCTCCGACATCGAATCACCTCACCTGATACGCCAATTTATGCGCCCGGGGCGCCTTGCGCACGCGTGCGTAAAGCGCGGCGCGTTATGCGGCGCGTTGCGCCGCGGTTTCGGCTGGGACACATTAAGAGTCCTCGCCGGTTATCGTTATGTAGCTCTCAATGGAATTGCCGAGCATCTCCTGCTCAAGATTGCGGCCGCTGATTATCATCTCAACGCGGCGGTTGAGCGCGCGGGTCTCGGCGGTATCGTTGCTGGCCACGGGTCGCCACTGGCCCATGCCCTCGCTCACAAGACGCGCGGGCTGGATGCTGCTGTTGTTCTGGATATACAAAAGCACGTTTGTAGCGCGGTTGCTGGCAAGGAAACGGTCCACGGTCGGGTTGTTCCTGCGGTCCGGGTTGGCCTGCGCCGTATGCCCCTGTATGCGTATCTCCTCTATGGCGTCCCCCGCGCTGTCCAAGACCCCGCACACGCGCGCGAGCACATCCTCTGCCTCCGGCAAGAGCGCGTACTCGTCGCCGGCGAAAAAGGTTGTCTCATTGAACTTGACGTACACCTTGCCGCCGTCAAACTCCACGGAAAGGAAGTTCTGCATTCCCTCCTCCTCGGAGTAAGACTGCAGGGCCTCATACAGGGCGTAGATCATGTCGTCAATCTCCTCCTGCGCGGCCTCAACGTCAAAATCGGGTATCGGATTATCTCCGCCGACATTTTCAGGGTCGGAGCTCGGGCCGTTGTTGCCGCCGACAATCTCCGTCTGAGTTGTTCTGGCCTCGGGGTTGAAGCTCATAACCAGGGCCTTCCAGTTTTCCTCGCTTATGGTGGACATCGAGTACAGCAGCACGAAAAAGCACAGCAGCAGCGTGACCATGTCGCCGTAGGGATCCATCCAGTTTGCGCCGCCTCCGCCGCCTTTCTTTTTCTTCATGAAGCTATCAACTCCTCACTGCGGATTGGCTGCTGGGATTCACTCCTCGCCTCCGCCGCCTTTGCCCTTCTTACCTTTTTTCGACTTGCCGCCGCCTCCGCCGCCGCCTTCGTCACGCTGGCTCTGGTCCATGTAGGTCAGCAGCTTTTCCTTAAGGGCCTTGGGGTTTTCGCCGGATTGAATGGACATGATGCCCTCAACGATAATCTCCTTGCACAGAACCTCCTCGCTGTCACGCACACGCAGGTTCTGGGCTATGGGGCCGAAAAACACGTGGGCCAGAATACAGCCGTACAGCGTGGTGATAAGCGCAGTACCCATGTTTGTACCGAGGTCGGACGCGCCGCCTCCGTCAAGGCTCATGGATTTGAGCATGTTTATAAGTCCCACGAGAGTACCGACCATACCGAAAGCCGGCGCGACCGAGGAGGCTTTGTCATACATGCCCGCGGCGTCCTCATGCCGGGCGGACATGCACTCGATATCGTTTTCAAGAATTGCCTTGACCTTATCGGGGTCGTTGGCGTCGACTATCAGCATGATAGCCTGCTTAAAGAAGGGGTCATCCTGCTCGTTGGCCTTTTCCTCAAGGGACAAAAGTCCGTTTTTACGTGCTGTCTGCGCCAGCTCAACAAGCTGGTCTATGTAGTACATCGGGTTAAACTTCTTGGAATTGAGAATGACCTTGAAATGCTTGGGAACATTCTTCAGCGCGCTGCCCGGAAAGCTGGAAACAACAACGAAAATTGTACAGCCTATCGTTATGAAGATACTGGCCGCGTCGAAGAAGTTCCAGAGGTTTTTGGGCGTGAATGTGAACATTGGCAGTTTGGCCGCCGTTGCGGCGGGGCCGATGTTGATACCCAGCACAATGCCCAGCAGCATGACTACGATGGCGCCGAGAACGCCGATTATATAGGTCAGGTTCATAGCTTATATCTACCTCCGTCCGGACGTGACT
>CATJWA010000026.1 GCA_949744025.1 uncultured Eubacteriales bacterium | reverse complement strand
GATATGTTTGTTGAGAAGACCGAGCTTCCCGAGGGCGACGAGGTTTTCTATTACAGCAAGAGAGAAAAATAAGCGTCCTTTTAATAGAAAACACTTAAACGGGACCGAACGGGAGCGACAAAATGGGAATATTAGGCAGGAACAGCAGAGGAGAGCACAGCCGAGGCAAGCCGGAGAGGTGGACACGCCGTGAGCGGGAGCCGAAGCTGCCCCGCGAGGCCAGAAGCGGAGCGGGCAGGGGAAAGGTGATAGCGGCAATTTTGGGTATAGTCGCCGCGGCGGTGGTCCTGGCGGGAGCCGTGGGAGTTATCGCGATAAACCGTGTGGACACGGTCTTTCCGAATGTGAAATTTGACGGCATGGACATAGGCGGCATGAGCGGCACACAGCTTTTACAGCTTCTTGTTGACGAGGGCTACGAGGACACGGGCGACGAGGTGGTAACGGTCAAGCTGCCGCTGGACTATGAGATAAAGGTCAGCGCGCAGGACGTATGCACGGCGGCGGACGCGGCGGGGATTGTAGACAGCGTAATGAACGCCTGCCACGATGGTTCTCCGATGGCCGTGGCGGTGCGCTATCTGCGCTGTATGCTCGGCGGAGTCAAGCTGGAGAGCAGCATAGGAACCACAGTCGACGCCGCAGCCGTTCAGGCGGCGGTTGAAAACGTGGTCAAGGAGCTCAAGCTTGAACTGATGAGCTCTGAGGTTACGGTGGGTGACGACAGCATAAAGGTCATGAAGGGCGCCTCGTCCGTGAAAATAGACCCGAACGAGATATGCTCGCTGATAACCGACGCTTTTCTCAATGAAAATTATGAGACGATAGTCTATGACGCAGAGGTGAGCGGCGAAAGCAAGCTTGATTTGCAGAAGCTTTATGATACGGTGTGCTGCGAGCCGAAGAACGCGGAGTACGACCCCGAGGCGGGGGAGGTCAAGCCGGAGACCGTAGGCCTGAGCTTCGACATGAAAAACGCGCAGCGCCTCTGGGACGACGCGGAGTACGGCGATGAGGTTGTGATACCGCTTATAGTTACGCAGCCGGAGGTAAACGCCGAGCAGTTGGAGAGTATGCTGTTTAGTCACTGCTTCTGCACGAAGGCGACAAGTCTTGCCGGCAGCAGTGCCAACAGAGTGAACAATGTGTCCAAGGCGGCCGAGGCGATAAACGGGACTATATTAATGCCGGGGCAGGAGTTTTCCTATAACGACGCACTCGGAAAGCGCACGGCTGAGCGCGGCTACCTAATGGCCGGAGCCTACTCAGGCGGACAGACTGTGTCGGAATACGGCGGAGGCATATGTCAGGTTTCCTCCACGCTGTATTACTGTGCGCTGTACGCGAACCTTGAGATAACGGCAAGAACCTGCCATATGTTCCCCGTTGCGTATTTGCCGGCAGGGCTGGACGCTACGGTGTCCTGGGGAGGGCCGGAATTCAAGTTTGTGAATAACCGCAACTATCCTGTGAAGATAGTGTCCTTTGTCGAGGATAACCAGGTTACGGTGGAAATATGGGGCACGGACGAGGACGGAAGCTATGTGGAGATGACCTACGGCACCTACCTGGTCTACGACGAGGAGTATACGGACGTGGCCATCGGCTACAAAGCCGTAACGCGGCGCAAAATATACGACAAGGACGGAAATCTCATAAGC
Organism: uncultured Eubacteriales bacterium; assembly: GCA_949744025.1. Taxonomy (GTDB): domain Bacteria; phylum Bacillota; class Clostridia; order Oscillospirales; family Oscillospiraceae; genus JAMPGF01. The sequence goes on along the minus strand of CATJWA010000026.1, from coordinate 240 downwards.
AACGAGATTGAGGCCAACAGCACCTACAATTACCATGAGGAGGATATCAAGTGGCCGGAGGAGGCAGAGCAGCCCGAGGTGACGCCGGTGCCGGAGGTTACTCCGACGCCTGAGCCGACTCCGGAAATGAGCGTCGAGCCGACGGTTGAGCCCGAACCAACCGTCGGGCCCGAGCCGACGCCGACCCCGCCGGCAGAGACGGATGTGCCGGTGGCCACGGGTGAGCCGGAGGTCACGCCG
>CATJWA010000025.1 GCA_949744025.1 uncultured Eubacteriales bacterium | reverse complement strand
TAATCTCCGCGTCGCTCTTACCCTTGGGGTCAAAGTCGGAACCGCCCTTGCCGCCGCCCATGGGCAGGCTGGTCAGGGAGTTTTTGAAAATCTGCTCAAAGCCGAGGAACTTTATAACGGACAGGTTCACTGAGGGATGAAAGCGCAGACCGCCCTTGTAGGGGCCTATCGCGGAGTTGAACTGCACGCGGTAGCCGCGGTTGACCTGCTGCCTGCCGGCGTCGTCAACCCAGCATACGCGGAAAATAATAACGCGCTCCGGCTCCACAACGCGGTCAAATACTCCCGCGTCTATGAGGTCCTGCCGCTTGTCCGCCACAGGGGACAGGGACTCGAGCACCTCGCGCACAGCCTGGAGAAATTCCGGCTCGTGAGCGCTCTTTTTTTCAAGTTTGGTATAGAGCTCTTGCAAATAACTGTTTTTAATCGCCATGTTGTCAAACCCCTTTCAGTGCAGCGCCAAACGGCTTACTGCCTTACTTTCATTGATTTCCTACCCTCACATTATATTTTAATTCTGCCCCGATTGCAAGAAAAAAATGAATATTGGAGAAGGTGTAAATTTCATGGCGTCAAATATTGTCGTCTTTGAGCAGGCATACAAAAAATGGCTTATTTCAGCTCAGAGACAGACTCAGCCCGCCGTTGAGCTGCACGTCCCGCGGATAAATATACTCAAAATCCCCCGTAAGGCACAGGCTGCTGTCATAGCGCGCGCAGAAAGCAAGGCCGTCCCTGTCGTAGACCCACAGAAGAAATCCGTTCAGACGCTCGGTGACATGCGGCTGATTCAGAGTGTATACCTCCGCGGCCACCGTCAGCCGCTCTCCGTCCCAGAGCATCTTTATTTTGTTCATGCTGTAAAGTAAACCGTTCCCGGGTTCGTAAAGCTCCCCGTGTATACAGGGGACGTACTCCCCGTCCTCTGTATGCTCCGCGAGTACAAATCGCCCCTCGCCGCTTATTACCGCAATAAAACCTTCCCCGACATACAGCCTTCTCGCGCCCTCCTCCGCTCCGAGGCTCATAATGCGCGTGCTTTGCGTAAACTGCCCGCGAGCGCCGTAAGCGTTCAGGTGCAGCCCGCCGTCACGGCTCGTCAGCAGAAGGACGCCCTCCCCCGCCTCGTCGGGCTCAAGCCGCTCCATATGCTCGCCCCCGGCGAGCTCGAGCACCGGCGTAATTTCACCGCCCTGCTCAAACGGCATAAAGTACAACCCATTTTCCGCGGCGCACTCAAAGCGCGTGTCACCCCCGAAATCCGTCTGCACGGCAAGCCACAGCCCGCTGTCGGTCACAACGCTCATGCAGTCTGTCTCCGGAGCGCAGTCCTGCGCGGGATATACCGAATATGACTTTATCTCCCCGTCACCGTATTTGGCCACGCTGACCTCCACCTGCCAGTCCTCCGGCACCGGAATCCTGAAAAGCTCGGCCAGCTCCCTTTCCATCTCCTCAATGTTGAAGTCCGTACCCATATTTTTCGCGGCCGCCTCCGGTAAATGCACATCCGCGAGCATGGGCATAAACTCGCAGTAGTCGTTCAGATATACCAGCTCCGTATTCTGCGTCCCCGGGTCGGTGCGCCCGGCTGTCTCCAGCACCGCGCGTTCCAGCCCGCCTGTTTCGCTCAGGGTACTTGCGCCCTGTCCCCCGAAATTAACCATCACCTTCAGGTTCGCACCGTAGCTGTCGCTCGAAGCGCGTCTCGTCTCCCCTGCGCTCTCATACCGAAACTGCGTCCTTACCGTATTCTCCGCTCCCACGCTCAGACTTGTGTCCCAGTACATGTGCCCCATACACTTTGTCGGAAACTGCACCTCCACCCCCGCC
>CATJWA010000024.1 GCA_949744025.1 uncultured Eubacteriales bacterium | reverse complement strand
TCCTCCTCGGGTTTCAAAGCCTCACCTCAAATCTTTTTTGATGCCCGCGGCCGTCCTGTGAAGGTCGTCGAGCGTTTCCATGCGTACAATTTCCTGCTTATAGTAAGACGAATGCGCCACGCCGCTCAGATACCAGGCCAGGTGCCGCCGAGCCTCGAGGCAGGCGACGCGCTCGCCCCGAAGTGCGGCGGAGAGCTCAATCTGCTCCACGGCCTCGTCGATGCGCCGGGCCAGAGGCGGCAGCTCAGGAACGGGCAGTCCGTCCGCAGCCGCGTTTCCCTGCTCAAAAATCCAGGGATTTCCGAAGCTGCCGCGGCCTATCATTGCCGCGTCGCAGCCGGTATAGCGCAGTATACGGGCGCAGTCGGGTGCTGCCCACACGTCGCCGTTGGCAATGACGGGGATTTCCACGGCGCGCTTTACCTCTCGGATTATGTCCCAGTCGGCCGCGCCCTCGTACATCTGCGCGCGGGTGCGGCCATGGACCGCTATTGCGGCCGCGCCGGCGTCCTGACACATTTTCGCGAACTCCACTGCGTTGACATTGCCCTTGTCCCAGCCCTTGCGGAATTTGACCGTAACGGGGCAGTCGGCGGTTTTAACAACGGCGGAGATGATCTTCTCGGCAAGGCCGATGTCCTTCATAAGCGCGCAGCCGTCACCGTTGCCGGCAATCTTGCCGACGGGACAGCCCATGTTTATATCTATTATGTCCGCTCCGGAAATTTTTCTCGCAATGGGCGCGGCCCCGGCCATTACCTCGGGCTCGTGGCCGAAAATCTGCGCGGCGACGGGGCCGTCGCCGCCTATGGTCTGCAAAAGCGCCTTTGTCTTTTTATCGCCGTAGGTAAGCGCGCGGGCGCTTACCATTTCGGTATATGTCAGCGCCGCTCCGTGCCGCCGGCAGACATGGCGGAAGGCCGCGTCCGTCACGCCCGCCATGGGAGCGAGCACAAGCCGGCCTGTTATTTCAACGTCTCCTATCCGCATTACAGCATCACGTCCAGGCCGACGGGGCAGTGGTCGCTGCCCATTATTTCAGGGCAGATATACGCGCGGCTGACATGGTCGTAAAACCGGTCGGAGACGAGGAAATAGTCTATACGCCAGCCGACGTTGCGCTCACGGGCCGCAGCACGGTAGCTCCACCAGCTGTATGCGTCACGCGTCTCCGGATACATGCGCCGAAAGGTATCCGTAAAGCCGGAATCCAGCAGCTCGCTGAACTTCGCGCGTTCGGCGTCGGAAAAGCCGGGGTTATTGTGGTTCGTCGCGGGGTTTTTCAGGTCAATCTCGTTGTGGGCCACGTTCATGTCGCCGCAGACGATGACGGGCTTTTTCGCGTCGAGGGCAAGCAGGTAGGAGCGGAAGGCGTCCTCCCAGTCCATGCGGTAATCAAGGCGGCGCAGGCCGTCCTGCGAGTTGGGGGTATAGACGCACACAAGGTAAAAATCCTCGTATTCCAGCGTGACGGCTCGGCCCTCCGTGTCGTGCTCGGGTATGCCGAGGCCGTAGGAGGCCGACAGCGGCGTGTGGCGGGTGAATATCGCGGTGCCGGAGTAGCCCTTTTTCTCAGCGCAGCACCAGTATTGCTCGTAGCCGGGCAGTGAGAGCTCCACCTGACCTAACTGAAGCTTCGTCTCCTGAAGGCAGAAGAAGTCCGCGTCAAGAGTGCTGAATACGTCCTCAAAGCCCTTTTTGAGAACGGCGCGCAGGCCGTTTACGTTCCAGGAAATAAACCGCATGTCTTATGCCTCCTTTGCCGCGTTCGCCGCCAGAGAGTCGGCGCGGCCCCTCGCGTCGGCGAGGCTGGCGTTGCGCAGGCG
>CATJWA010000023.1 GCA_949744025.1 uncultured Eubacteriales bacterium | reverse complement strand
CTTTCTGTGCCCGAGCTTTTTAGGCGTGTGCGTGTTTTTCATCATACCCTTCGGCGTCGTGGTATATTATTCACTGATTGACGGCGTAGCCTCGGCGGACTTTGTGTTTCTGGATAACTTCAAGGCCCTTCTGCAAAACTCCTCCTTCCGCACAGCGGCGAAAAACACCCTGACATTCGCGGCCACGGCGGTGCCTCTGGCGGTTATTTTGGCGATAGTGCTGGCCCTGCTGCTTGAGTGCAGGATACCGATGAAAAGCCAGTTCCGGACCTTTTTCCTCAGCCCCATGATGGTCCCCGTGGCCTCCGTGGTGCTTATCTGGCAGGTGCTGTTCAACAACAACGGCACTATAAACGAATTCCTCGCAAACTTCGGAGTGGACAAGATTGACTGGCTCAACTCCGCATACTGCCAGATCGTTGTGGTGATACTTTTCCTCTGGAAAAACCTCGGCTACAACATGATTCTTTTCATGGCGGGCATAGCGAACATACCAAAGGACCTGCTCGAGGTCGCGGACGTGGAGGGCGCGTCGGAGCTTTACAAATTCTTTGCCATAAAGCTGCGTTACCTCTCGCCGACGGTGCTGTTCGTGACGATACTTTCGCTTATAAACTCATTTAAGATATTCAGGGAGGTATATCTGTTAGCGGGCAACTACCCGTATACGGAGCTTTACACCTTGCAGCACTTTATGAACAATACCTTCCTGTCGCTGGATTACCCCAAGCTGTCGGCCGCGGCGGTGGTCATGGCGCTGGTGATGGTGGTTTTGATAGCTATCCTTTTCGCGGCTGAAAACTGGTTCGGAAAGGATGTGGAGGGATGAAGAAAAACCACTATGTCGGAAGGGCGATTGCTTTTGTGATATGCGCGTTTTTCGCCATCGCTTTCCTTCTGCCGAGCGTTCTGACGATAACAAACTCGTTCATGTCCGAGTCGGAGATAAACTCAAACTACGGTATGATTTTTTCCACGACTACCGGCGGATACGTCTCAGAGACGGTGAACCTGAAATTCATCCCCGACAAGGTTAGTTTCTCACAGTACACAACGGGACTTATCAAGTCGCCGGAATACCTGATAAAATTCTGGAACAGCGTGCTGCTTGTGGTGCCGATAGTGGTGTTCCAGGTGGTGATAGCCGCAATCGCGGCCTATTCCTTCACCCGCTGGCGCGGCAAGGTGCGCAGCATGATATTTTTTTTCTACGTCATACTCATGCTCATGCCCTATCAGGTCACGCTGGTGCCAAACTACATAGTAAGCGAAAAGCTGCACCTGCTCAACACGAGCTGGTCGATAATAATCCCCGGCGCCTTTGCTCCGTTCTCGGTGTTCCTGCTGACGAAATTCATGCGAAGAATACCGTATGCGCTGATTGAGGCGGCGAAGATTGACGGAGCGGGGGAGTGGCAGATTTTCACGAGAATCTGCCTGCCGCAGTGCCGTTCGGCGCTGTATTCCATCGCGATTCTTGTTTTTATAGACTACTGGAACATGGTTGAGCAGCCGCTTGTGCTGCTTACCGACGCGGAAAAGCAGCCGCTGAGCGTGTTCCTTTCAAATATCAATCAGGGCGAGATAGGACTCGCCTTTGCAATGGCAACAGTATACATGCTGCCGTCGCTGCTGATATTCCTGCATGGCGAGGAATATCTTGTCGAGGGCATAGCACACTCTGGAAGCGTAAAGGGGTAATCAATCATGGAGACGAAAATCAAGGACAGAGGCTGGGTAAAGAACGTGGCGATAGT
>CATJWA010000022.1 GCA_949744025.1 uncultured Eubacteriales bacterium | reverse complement strand
ATTTATATCCCGTAAGCACATTTGTATTAATTGCTCACTTTACCTCAAAGAACCAAACGGAAAAGGTGTAAGTACGGCAAAACTGCCTCCTTCCATTCGAAATTATCCTGATTTTTTGAGAAAGCACAAAATAATAAGCAAGGATCAAGAAAAGCTTCTAAGGAAGCTTATAGTTGATGCTCAAGTTGATGCTCAAAATGATAATCTTCGTAATAATATGATGCACGGGAAAGCTGGGAGTGTTACGTTCTCTCAGGTTGAAAATTGTAGAAAGGCGATATATAGACTGAATGAGCAGTTCATTGATATTGCTGACAAATATTCGTTACAGCAATCGATAGGTTAAATTTATCTACTATCAATTTCTACTTAAACTTTCAAGATATACCTACATCTAAACCGGGCACGCTTGCCACAATTCCCCTGAAACCTGTTGGTTTCAGGGGAGTTTTTGCTGGATTGGATGTACATTTTGGCCGTGTGTTTTTCTGCTGACCCACACCGTGACCCACACGGGAAAATATGCGGAGAGGTTCAGAGAGAACAAAAGAGTGCCGGAGAGCAGATTGCTCTCCGGCCTTGTCATTTGCCCGTTTTTATACCACCTGAGCCATAAACCCGCCAATTTTCTCAGCCGCTTCTTTCTGCATATCTTTCGTCACGTTCGTGTAAACGTCCAGCGTAAACTCTGCCGAGTAATGCCCCAGCATCCGTGACACCGTTTTCGGGTCTACACCGTTCTGCAGCGCCAGCGTTGCAAAAGTCCTTCTTAGGTCGTGGAAGCGAACATGTTCCTCAATCCCAGCCTTCTTCATCAGCTTCTTGTGTATCCTTGCAACGCAGTCCGGCCCATACATTCCTCCTGTCACCGGAGATGGGAACATGTACGGATTAAGAGGATGCCTCTTATGCTCTTCTATTAGAAGCCGTATTGCTTCATCGTCAACGTATACCGTCCGTATTGAGTTTTTCGTCTTCGGCTCCGTGACACGTAGTTCCCCTTTTCCCCTGCTGACGGACTTTGACACTGTCAGGCATTTTTCATTTATGTTTAAGTCTGTCCAGAGCAGAGCCAGCAGCTCACCTCGACGCAAGCCAGTGGTCAGCTCCAGATAGAACATCGGCAACACGCCGTGTTCCTCTGCTGCTTTCAAATATGCTCCAAGATTCTCTGGCGGTATGATTTGCATCTCCTTTTTCTCTTTAGGCGGCAGCTTACAGTTTGCAGCGGGGTTATATGGAATCAATCTTTCACTTACTGCCTGCTCCATGCATTGCCGCAGCATCGTGTGTAAGCCACGTATGGTTTTGTTGCTCAGACTGAGATTTTCCATCCCCTCATAGCGTTGGACTCTGCCTGATTCACGTGTCTCATTGTAGAACTTTTGGATATCTAAAGTGGTCAGCTTTTTGAGCTTAGTTTTACCAATTCGAGGAATTATGTGCTTCTCAATGTAGTTGCGGTAATACTCAGCCGTACTTTCCCGTATGGACGGTTTTGCGTAGTTTTCGTACCACAGCATTGCCCATTGGCCTACCGTAAGGTCTGTATTCTTGCAGACGTCAATTTTCTGATTATCCTCAACTGCTGACTTGAGTTTCTCCTTGACCTCAGCCTGCGTCTTGCCAAGGACATTCTTGATGATGCGTTTACCGGTATCAGCATCGTAGCCGGCGGTATACCGTCCCTCCCATCGTCCGTCCTTGCGTTTGCGTATGCTGCCTTCTCCATTTGCGCGTCGTTTTGCCAT
>CATJWA010000021.1 GCA_949744025.1 uncultured Eubacteriales bacterium | reverse complement strand
TTTTCGAGCAAGGAAGCACCTGATTTTGTTACCCCCCCCCCGCCGAAAAATGACAAAATTTCTTCGGCGTTTTCTTACAATTTCAAATTGGCGTTGACAATGACACGCCCCGCGTCAATGCCGTACTCGGATGCATCGTCACAGACCTTGACCGCGTATGGAAGTCCGTCCACCGTGCCGGTCAGCCAGTTGTGTGGTCTGGCTTCAACTGTGATGGTGTGTTCGGCCATAATAAAAATCCTCCGCTGTGTCGTTAATCGGTCTCAGCGTGAGACCGATTTTCAAGCTCGGCTAATAAATGCCGCTGTGCGGCTTAACCGTAGTCGTGCCTTACGGCGGCGGAATAGAAAGGGCCTATCGTCACCGGCGCGTTGTACAGCGCCGTAAGAAGATAGGCCCGTATATTGTTTATCTTGCTTGTCGTCTGCTTCATGCTGTCGAGGACGTAGGCGATGTGCTCCCGCTCAAGCCGCCGGTATCGCTGCCTCACCGTCTCCGTTGGGAGCCTTTGTCCGCCTATGCGGATAGTTGACGCCGCGCTTGCTAAAACGTCGGTCAGCAGCTCAACTATGCTCTCCACGTCGTCACTGGGGTATTCCTCAAGCAGTAAGTCGTAATCAATCCGGCTCTTGAGCGTTTCTCTCACATCGCATCGCTCAATCGCATCACGCGCCGCGTAGGGGGCTGGGGGATAGATGGATTGATTAAGCTGGATAAACTCAGGTTGATTTATCTCAATATGGTTACAGTCCGGTTTTTCGTCCTGCACATGTCGGTTTACCCGACTTCTTTGAGACTGGAAACAGGATTTCTGCCCGTCGCTGTACTCGACCTGCTGAAAGGGCGCGCAAATCTCGGGCGGGATTTCCTGCGTGGTGAAGCGTCTGACGTATATCTTGGTGGGCTTGCCCTGGCCCTGCTTGACGCGCTCTATTAAACCAATACCCTTGTTGGTATCCAGCTCGGCCATCAGCTTCATGGCCTTGTCGCGTCCGCAGGTGAGGGTGCCGCATATCTCATCCACGGTGTAGTAGATGTAGACGCGCCCATCGGGGTCGTACCACTGGTGTTTGACGGACAGGCTCATGCGGTCGAGGAGCAGGGCGTAGAGGAGCTTGGCGTCGGTGGACAGGTGCTTGAAGCGCGGGTGGGTGATGAGCTGGCAGGGGATGCGGATGTAGGTGAACTGCTCGGCTTCATCCCCGTAGTAGTAGGCGGGGAGTGTGGGGGGTGCGGTCATGGCGGTGCCTCCTTTAAAATGCAAAAGAGCACGACTTTAATCGTGCTCTTTTGGCCCGTATTTGGTTGTGTTTTGCTTGTGTCACATAGGTTCATGCCGGTGAATGCTTTGATTTTACTCGGTTTTTAAATCGTTCTTTATGAGGAGCACCCTCGAATGGGTCCCCTTCCCCCTTGGCGTGCTTTTGCCTTCTTTTCCCACGAGGGAAAAGAAGGTCGGCCCCGCAGGGCCGAAACTCCTGCTCTCGTCGCTCCCGCAGGAGCGAAACTCCTGCTCTCGTTTAATGCCACTTGACAAATCTGCTCCATCGTGTATAATAAAAGCATAAAAGGGTGCCGCTGCAAGCGGTTAGCCCCAACTCATCAACACAACAGTTGACCGTTCGGGGACCGACCGAGCGGTCAACTTACGTTTGGGGATATGTAAATCATCAATGCAAGCACGATGATGAAGCATACCGCGAAACGAAGGACTTTCGTCCATCGCCCGTCTCCCATACGCA
>CATJWA010000020.1 GCA_949744025.1 uncultured Eubacteriales bacterium | reverse complement strand
GGAATATACCACGGCAGCGACACCCCGACGGACCGCTCGGCGGGGACCTTCGGTCTGCTGACGACCTTCCGGCTGGAGCTTCAGAACATGTTCACCGAGGAGCAGACGCTCTACTACACGGTAGAGCCCGAGCCGGTTCAGACGCCTGAGCCGAGCGCGGCGGCTTCCGCGGACGGGTCCGGGCCGAAGCCGGCGGAGTACGGCCGCAACGTGCTGGAGATTGATTTTCAGGCGCTGGCGGCCTCGACCGAGGACGAGCGTCTGAAAAGGCTCAGCGACTACTGCTCACAGCTCACGGGTACGAAGAAGAACGAGTACACGGGTATGCTCAGCGACTACAATCTCATTGTGCTGTGCGCTGAATCGTTTTCCACCGCGGCGCTGGACGAGGAGCTGACGCCCACGCTCTGGCGGCTGGCGCATGAGGGCTTTGTATTTAACAACTACTTCAACACCTACCCGAACACCACAACGGACGGGGAATACTCGCTGTGTCAGGGGCTTATGCCGGACAGCAGCAGGGGCAAGACCGCGCCAAGCTTTTACGCCTCACGAAACAGCTACCTGCCGATGTGCCTTGGAAATATTTTCAGGGAGCAGCGCGGGATTGAGAGCTTCGGCTACCACAACTATTTCGGGGACTATTACGGCAGGGTGTTCACGCACCCGAACATGGGCTACCGGATGAAGTTTGCAGGGGCGGGCATGCAGTTTTCCACAAGCTGGCCGAGCTCGGACCTGGAGATGATGGAGCAGTCAATTCCCGACTACATAGGGCAGGAGCAGTTCCACGCGTATTATATGACCTTTTCGGGGCATTACAAGTACGATTTGAACAACCCCATGGCGGTGAGAAACTACGACGCGGTGAGGGATTTGCCGTACAGCGAGGCGGGAAAGTGCTATCTGGCGTGCAACATTGAGCTGGACAAGGCGATGGAGTACCTCATGGGGCAGCTTGAGGACGCGGGAGTGGCCGAGCGCACGGCTATCATACTGGCGGGGGACCATTTCCCGTATGGGCTGACGCATGAGCAGTACGGCGAGCTTGTCGGACGCGAGGCGGACTTCTTCGAGCTGTACAGGGACACGCTGATATTCTGGGCCGGGGGGCTCGGAGAGCCGGTTGATGTGGACGAATACTGCTGCAACGTGGACATCCTGCCGACGGTGCTCAACCTCTGGGGCTTTGATTTCGACTCGCGGCTGCTGGCGGGGACGGACGTTTTTTCCGAGGGCACGCATGTGGCGATGCTTGCCGACAGGAGCTTTGCCACGGACAGGGTGCTGTTTAACGCCTCGACGGGCGAGGCGGTCTGGCAGGACGGCGCGGAGCAGTCGGACAGCTATTTGGAGAACATGCTCGCTCTGGTGCAGAACCGGTTCGCGGTTTCGACGGACATTCTCAACGCGGCGTACTACAACTTCGTATTCGGCAAGGGCTCGGTGTATGTGAGCAGCGAGGGCTGGATTGACGAGGACGTCTGGAACGGCACGGCTGCCGGCGAGGAGCGGCCGGCGGAGCCCGAGGACGCAGACGAACAGAACGGCGAGGGTCAGGAGCAGGACGCGGACGGCACGCAGACAGAGGCTCAGCCGGAGGTTCAGACGGAGACGGAAGCTCAGGCGCAGGCGGGCGCCGAGACTGCCGGGCGAGAGAACGGAGTTCAGGCGGGTACTGAGGCTGCCGCACGGCAGGACGGAGTTCAGGCGGGGACGGAAACTC
>CATJWA010000019.1 GCA_949744025.1 uncultured Eubacteriales bacterium | reverse complement strand
TGCGTGAAGTTCAGCTCCACGCCGGCCGCCGCGCGTATCTGCCATTTCACTATGTCTATGCCGGTCAGCGACTCCGTAACCGTGTGCACGTCCTGCAAACGCACATTCATCTCCATAAAGTAGAAATGCTCGCCGTCGTACAGAAATTCCATCGTACCCACGCCGGTGTAGCCTATCTTCTTCACCGCCGCGACGCATTTTTCAAAAAGCTCGCGCCGCTGCTCCGGCCGGAGCGCCGGCGACGGAGCCTCCTCGATAAGCTTCTGGTTGCGCCGCTGCACTGAGCAGTCGCGCTCGCCCAGGCACACGGCGTTGCCGAATTCGTCGGCAAGAAGCTGCACCTCAATGTGCCGCGCGGGGTGGATGTACTTTTCCATGTAGACCGAGCCGTCGCCGAAGGCGGCCTCGCTCTCGCTCCTCGCGGCCAGGTATGCCCCCTCCATGAGCTCGGGGTTCTTCACCAGGCGTATCCCCCTGCCGCCGCCGCCCATACAGGCCTTGAGCATCACGGGGTAGCCTATCTCCTCCGCGGCCGCCAGCGCCGATTCGGTCGAGCTTATGCCAAGGCAGCCCGGAATCACCGGAAGCCCCGCCTCAGCCATAATTTTCTTCGCCTCGGCCTTGTCGCCGAGGCGCTTCATGTTATCGGCGCTCGGACCTATGAAGGCCACGCCGTTTTTCACGCAGGCGCGGGCAAAGCGCGTGTTCTCCGACAGAAAGCCGTAGCCCGGGTGTATTGCCTGGGCCCCCGACACCAGCGCGGCGCTTATGATTCTCTCCTCATTGAGATAGCTGTCGGACGCGTCGCTGCCGCCGATGCAGTAGCTCTCGTCGGCCAGAGCGACATGCAGCGCGTCGGCGTCGGGCTGGGAGTAAACCGCCACGGTGGAGATGCCCATCTCCTTGCACGCGCGGATTATGCGCACGGCAATCTCGCCCCTGTTTGCAATCAAAATTTTAGAAAACACTTGTCTATTCTCCCATCACCGCAAACGAAAACTCGGCCCTGACGCACAGCCTGCCGTCCACCGTGCCCCTGCCCTCGGCGAAATAGAACGGCGGCTTTGATTTCGTTATGCGGCACTCGGTTTCAAAGGTGTCCCCGGGGCGCACGGGCGACTTGAAGCGGACCTTGTCCAGCCCCGTATACATGGGCGTGACATTCCCCTCCAGCTCCCCGGCCAGCAGCACGCAGACCGACTGCGCAAGCATCTCGCACAGCACCACGCCGGGGACTATCGGGTTTCCGGGAAAATGCCCGTCCAAAAACCACTCGTCCCCGCGGACATGGTAGCGTCCGTGAGCCACGCCGTCGGTCTGTCCGGCCTCGTCTAAAAGAAGCATACTGTTTCTGTGCGGCAGTATCTGCTTAAGCTGCTCCTGGTTCATCGTGGCCCTCCTTACTTCCTCAGCCGGAAAAGCGGGTGGCCGAAGTCCACCACCTGGCTGTTCACGGCGCAGATTTCCTCCACGACGCCGTCATACTCGGACACTATCTCGTTCATGAGCTTCATCGCCTCGATTATGCACAGCACATCGCCCTTTTTCACGGGGTCTCCCACGCTGACAAAGGGCTGGGCGTTCTCCGCCGGCGCGCTGTA
>CATJWA010000018.1 GCA_949744025.1 uncultured Eubacteriales bacterium | reverse complement strand
CTTTCGTGAAGTATCCCACTTGACGAACCATACATCCGTCAAAAATTTACCCTATAATTTTACATAGTGTTGTCGGATTTGTCAATATGTCGGCGAAAAATCTCGAAAAAATTTTTTGAAAGCCGAAAAGATTGGCAACTGCTGCGGCTTTAGGACGCAAAACAGACCCAATATAAAATTTTAAGCCGTCATTCCTCCGTCAGCACACTATGAGTAACAAGGAGGATTCCTAATGTCGAAAAAGGGTGAAAACATCTACAAACGAAAGGATGGCCGCTGGGAAGGCCGCTATGTCCGTGTCTACGGCGAAAACGGCAAAACTAAATATGGATATATCTATGCTGCGACATATCGAGAGGCAAAGCAAAAGCTGGAGGAAAAGAAATGCCATGGAGAAAATCTACAAGTTGAAAGTGCGCCAAACTGCAATACGCGCTATAGTGAGATACTGGATGCTTGGCTCTGTTCTTTGTGCATCAGCGTTAAGGAATCCACCTACGCCCGGTATTTCAGACTTATTGAAACACATATTCGCCCGTTCCTGGGAAAGTATCCTATCTGCAAAATCAGTACGCAACTGATAGAAGGTTTTATCCGAAATCAACTTGACAGCGGACGGCTGGATGGAAAGGGCGGCTTATCCCCCAAAACGGTGACAGATATACTGACAATTATCAAGAGTTCTATGGAATATGCAAGGTATAACGGATGTGATATCATCTGTGACCTGCGGAAACTGACCATAAGGAAGAACGACAAGGAGATGCGTGTACTCACACAAACTGAACAGTCCGCTCTTGTAAATGTGCTTTTGACGGATACTGACCGATACAAATTTGGGGTTCTTCTTTCCTTGTATACAGGAATCCGAATTGGCGAGCTATGCGCTTTACGCTGGGAGGACATTAGCCTGCCAGACTCCAGGCTCAAGGTGCGAAAAACCATGCAGCGAATCCAGAATACCAGCATCATCGCAGCAACAAAAACAAAAGTTGTTATCACAGAACCCAAAAGCCAATGCTCGATGCGGGATATACCTCTCCCTCGATTTATCGTTGAGATTGCGGAGAGATTTGCTGATTCTCCCAATGCGTTTGTCTTGAGTGGCGATAAGAACAAATATGTCGAGCCGCGGACTATGCAGAATCATTTTAAGGCGTATATAAAAGAAAGCAGAATTGAAGATGCAAATTATCATGCGCTTCGTCACACATTCGCCACAAGATGTATAGAGGTGGGTTTTGATATCAAGACACTCAGCGAAATCCTTGGACACGCCAATGTAAATATCACCCTCAACCGCTATGTTCACTCGTCCTTTGACTTGAAATGCGCCAACATGAACAAGCTGTCGCTCTCTGCCTGAAAACCGTCAAAATCTCCGTCATCAAATAGCCAAATCCGCTTGAAATAAGCCAGTTTCAGGCTGTTTTTTCGTCAAGTGGGATACTTCACGAAAG
>CATJWA010000017.1 GCA_949744025.1 uncultured Eubacteriales bacterium | reverse complement strand
CGACTGGCCGTCCGCGTTTCCGGCAATACGAGCCTTTGAGGACAACCCGAACGGCGCGATGATATCCAGCAAAAGCTCACCGCACGCGCGCAAATGCCGCCTCGCCAGCGAAATACGCGGCTGGGGACGTGAAATATGCGGATATCAGAATAACTGCTGGGGCGAGCAGTTCCTTGGCTACACCGTTGACAATGAGCCCTTCCCCTATCGAAAATTCGTCATTCCCTTCCACTGCGTCTGTGACCAGCACGCCAAGCGCGGCCAGCAGTGCCGCGACTTCGCCCCCGTGCCTCAGTGGATGGAGGATCAGCCCATGTACCTCGGCAGCAGGGACGCCGAGCGCGAGGCAGCCATGAACGAGCACCGCGCCTACTGCAACCTGCGCCAGATAAACGACATTGAACGCATTTTCGGACAAAGATGTGATGACGAAAAGCTCAAGGAGCTCGTCAAGGCTCAGGGTGAGACAGAGGCCTATGCCCGCGAGGTTACAAAGCTTATGGCCACGACGATACCCACCCCCCTGTCGGTCAAGGACCTCTATTCTCTCTACACACTCGGCACACTCACCAGGGTTGACCCCATTGAGACGGTCAAGCTCTGGAAAATGGTGAGAGACGAGGTACAGTGGAGAGCTGACAACCACATTGCGGCCGTCGGCAACGAGCGCTACAGATGGATTGAGGCGCATCCGCCGTCCTGGCACTTCCTGAAATACTACCGCTATATGGAGAAATACGGCGCTGTATGCCTCGGCTCACAATACACGCATATCTGCGACGGAACCTTCCTTGAAATCAAGCCCGACGGCAGCATCGGTCCCAGAAAGAGCTGGCATTTCCCCGAGGATACTCCCTTGGAGACGCGCGAGGACATCGTCCGTTACTTTGACGGTCCTGACGCACGCGGTCCGCAGTGGTTCAAGGAGGACGAATACACCCGCCTCGACGCGCTGACGGAGTTTGCCCAGATGATGCAGGCGGACGGCGCGCTCCTCGGACTGTGGCGCTGCGGCGTGGGATGTACGCTTACAAGGAAGGAGCAGGGCAAGCTGCTCAAGGAGGCTGGCATCAACGTCATGTATTATGAGGGAAGTCAGCCCGGTGACCGCACTGATTTTGACGAAAAACGATTTATCGAGCAGCTCGACACCTGGATGGAAAGCCAGGGTCTGAGAAAGCTTGAGGACTAAGGGGGTACATATTATGATAACTGCGGGAATTGATGTTGGTGTTGAACGTACCAAAGCAGT
>CATJWA010000016.1 GCA_949744025.1 uncultured Eubacteriales bacterium | reverse complement strand
CCGGGCGGCTCGATATTGAACATCTACGACGCTTTGTACGACTACAAGGACAAGATAAAGCACATCCTCACCGCCCACGAGCAGGGCGCGTCCCACGCCGCTGACGGCTACGCCCGCTCCACCGGAAAGGTCGGAGTGTGCTTCGCCACCTCCGGCCCCGGAGCTACCAACCTCACCACCGGCATCGCCACGGCGTATATGGACTCCTCCCCCGTGGTGTTCATCACCTGCAACGTCACGGGTCCCCTCATGGGGCGCGACTCCTTTCAGGAGATTGACATCACCGGCGGAACACTGCCGATAACCAAGTGCAATTATCTGGTCCGCGATATAAACACCCTTGCCGACAGCGTGCGCGAGGCTTTCGCTATCGCCCGCAGCGGCCGCCCGGGGCCCGTGCTTATCGACATTCAGAAGGATGTCACCGCCGCCGAGTGCGAGTATGAGCGCCTGCCGGTCGAGCAGCACTTCACCCGTGGACGCTTAGCCCGCCTTGTCGGCCGTGCCAGCCACAACCTCCAGTCCTCCGAGCCGGACCCGCGGGATATCGACATGCTGGTGGACATGCTCCGCGAGTCGAAGAAGCCGCTGCTTATCTGCGGAGGCGGCGTGGTGCGCTCCAAGGCACAGAATGAGTTCCGCGCTCTTGCCGAGAAGCTGGATATCCCCGTGGCCATCTCGCTCATGGGTGCCGGCGGCTTTGAGGGGCGCAATCCCCTTACCACCGGCATGATAGGAATGCACGGCTCACAGGCCTCCAACCGCGCCTGCGACGCCTGTGATCTGTTGCTGGCCGTCGGCTTCCGCTTTTCCGACCGCGTGGCGCTGGACCCGACTACCTTTGCCTCCAACGCGAAGATTGTGCAGATAGACATCGACCGCTCGGAGATAAACAAAAACGTAAAAACCCACCACCACATAGTCGGAGACGCGAAAAAGGTGCTGTCCCTGCTGTGTTCGCGGGTGGAAAGGGCCGAGCATGAGGAGTGGAAGAAGTATGTATTCTCCTTCCCGACCGAGACTGAGTATGACGACTCGGACGACACGCTCACACCCAAGCAGATTCTCTCCGCGGCGGCGCGCCTGCTGCCAATGGACACCGTGGTCACCACCGACGTCGGCCAGCATCAGATGTGGGCCATACAGCATTTTCACTTCACCTACCCCGGACAGCTCGTGACCTCCGGCGGCTTCGGCACCATGGGCTTCGGCCTCGGCGCGGCCATCGGCGCGCAGGTCGGCAACCCCGACAAGACCGTCCTGCACGTCACCGGCGACGGCAGCTTCCGCATGAACTGCCATGAGCTGTGCACCGAGCAGTTTTACGGTCTGCCTATCATCACCGTCATTTTCAACAACGGCACTCTCGGCATGGTCAGGCAGTGGCAGCACCTCATCTACAAGGAGCGCTATTCCCAGACCACCCTCGACCGCGGGCCTGACTTCGTGG
>CATJWA010000015.1 GCA_949744025.1 uncultured Eubacteriales bacterium | reverse complement strand
CCGCTTCTGAGAGCTAATATGTAGAGGGTGGTTTCTGCCACCAAATACATATGACTGCGGCTCATTTGTGGTGAATGGAACTTGCAGTTGTAGGAAAGGAGAAAAAAGTCCGTAATTGCAAGCATTTCAATACGAAAGGAGCCGTTTTTGTGAAATCACTGTACGAACGCATGGGCGGTACATACCGCCAGGAGGGCGATTACTTCATCCCCAATCTTGCCCCGCCAGACACCGGCGCATACCCCCTCGGTAAGTATGGCCGTATGCGCCGCCGCTACCTGAATGCGCATCGCCCCGCCCTTTACAACACCATGACACTGAATGGCACGCTCCACCAGCACCTTGCCGAGATTGACCAGACCTGCCATGAGCGCATGGAGCGCCTCTGCGCCGCTATGGCGGCGCGGGAGGGCGCGACCGAGGCCCTGAAAGTCTCTGACCAGCTTGAGTGGGTGCGCCGCATGAACGGCATCCATAACCGCGCTGAGGAGATCGTTATGGCTGAATTAGTCTATACGGAAGATGGGAGGGCTTGAAGATGAAGAAAAATGTGCTATCGTTTGTATCGGGAATGATTGCCATGCTGCTGTTGGCGGGTCTGCCAGTGACGGCGCTGGCGGCAAGCGGGGCCATCAGGATTGAAGTCAGCCCTATCAGTGTCCTGGTGGACGGCGAGGTGTTCCGACCCAAAGACGCAAACGGAAATGACGTGATGGTGTTCACCTACAACGGCACAACCTATGCCCCCCTCCGGGCGCTGGCGGAAGCCTACGGGCTGGAAGTGGGCTACGATGGGGAGAGGAACATCGCCACCGTCAGCAAGCAGCCCGCGCAGACGCAGGCCCCCATCGCGGACACCGGCTATGCCGGTTTTGAGAAGCAGTGGACGGTCAAGGAAAAGCCCGTCACCAACTACGGCGATGAGAAAATCTTTACCGTGACCTACTCCGGCGACCTGAGCAGGAGCGAGTTCAAGGCGTGGTGGAAATCCTACGACCTGTCCACCATCAAGGAATACGCCGAGCGGATGATGGCGGAGGTACAGAGCGAGGTCCCCGGCTATACTGTGACCGCCTACTTCTCCTATGGGCAGTACAACCTCGGCAGCGTCCACGCCGAGAGCGACTTCACCGGCGGCAACTTTGACGCCGCCGGCGTGTGGATCAAGTAAAGTTCATAGAGTAGCATAACAGGAAAACCCGTTTTCGGCAACCAGTCGAAAGCGGGTTTTCTGCTTTTTCTATCAATGATGGTGCCTGCGAGGGAGACAAAAGGGGCCTGCAAGGTTGTTTGCAGGCAAGGGAATATGCGTTAATCTGAAATTGCCGAATGGAATGCCGATGCGAGAGTAGTTTACGTCCCCGCTTTCCCCCTACATAACAAAAATCCAATGACAGAAAGGTGGCACAGGCCGACAACTGAATGACCGTCCGAGCGGCT
>CATJWA010000014.1 GCA_949744025.1 uncultured Eubacteriales bacterium | reverse complement strand
TTTTTGGAGGTGTTCAAGTATCGCAAACCTGGACTATCTTATCAACGAGGATATTGACGCCAAGGAAGTACGGCTTATCAGCGATGATGGAGAGCAGCTTGGTATCATGCCCTGCAAGCAGGCGTTGGACATTGCCTTTGCCAAGGATATGGACCTGGTGATGATAGCGCCCGGCTCCAATCCTCCCGTGTGCAAGGTCATGAACTACGGCAAATTCCGCTTCGAGCAGGCCAAGAGGGAAAAGGAAGCCAAGAAAAACCAGCATGTGACGGAAATCAAGGAAATTCGCATGTCCCCGAGCATAGGCGACAATGATTTTAACACAAAGCTGCGCAACGGCCAGAAGTTTCTGGGTGAGGGCAACCGCCTGAAGGTCACCATTCGTTTCCGCGGAAGAGAGATGGCGCATACCAACATCGGAGAACAGCTTTTGAAGGACTTTGCGGCAAAATGTGCGGATATTGCGAATATGGACAAGAATCCAAAGCTTGAAGGAAGGAATATGTTCATGTTCCTCTCTCCGAAAAAGTAGGTAAACCAAGGAAGGAGAAAATACATCATGCCCAAACTTAAAACACACAGCGGCGCGAAGAAGCGCTTCAACTTGACCAAAACCGGCAAGGTAAAGCGCGCTCACGCTTACAAGAGCCACCTGCTCAACGGACACGGCAAGACCACCAAGCTCAAGAGAGGTCTGCGCAAGGCCGGCTATGCCGACGTAACCAACGCGGCAACAGTGAAGAAAATGATTCCGTACAAATAATAGGGGAGGCTTTTGAGACATGGCAAGAGTTAAAGGCGCGATGATGACGCGCAAGCACAGAAAGAAAATTCTTGGACTGGCAAAGGGCTACTGGGGCGCCAAGTCCAGGCACTATAAAATGGCCAATCAGGCCATGATGAAGTCCGGCCGCTATGCTTACATCGGCCGCAAGCAGAAAAAGAGAGATTTCCGCCAGCTGTGGATAACCCGTATCAGCGCCGGCTGCAAGGCCAACGGCATGAACTATTCCACCTTTATGCACGGACTCAAGCTTGCCGGTATCGACATGAACCGCAAGATGCTCTCCGAAACCGCCATCCACGACCCCGCCGCCTTCACCGCCCTGTGCGAGAAGGCCAGGGCCGCTATCTGAACAGACATAAAAAATGACGCTCCGCCGTGCTGTGCTCCGCGGAGCGCCGTTTTTATTTTTATGAAACAGGGGTGTGACAATTATGCTTAACTGGGACGACCCGCACACCGCCCGCTGGCTGCGCGACGCGGCACGGTACACCGGCTATAATCTGCGCCTGTCACAAATGATACTGCGCTTTTCCCCCGACGGCGGAACGCTGTGCTCCCTCGGCTGCGGCGCCGGCCTGACCGAGCTGGAGCTGGCCCCGCACTTCCTGCGCGTCACCTGCGTGGAC
>CATJWA010000013.1 GCA_949744025.1 uncultured Eubacteriales bacterium | reverse complement strand
TATGGACAACAAGGCCGAGTATGACTACCCCGCCGACGACAGCTACGCCCCCGCTCCCATGCCCGAGCCGGAGGGGAACAGCGGCCCCAGCTCCGACGGCAATTTACAGCCCATCGCCGGCAGCGTGCCGGAAAACGTCAAGCTCATCTACACCGCGGACATAAGCCTGCAAACCACCGAGTTTGACGACGCCACGAAAAAGCTCAACGAGCTGGTCAGCTCCCTGGGCGGCTACTACGAGAGCAGCAGCGTCAACAACTACTCAAGCTACCGCTCCGGCAGCTACACGGTGCGGGTGCCGGCAAAGAGCTTCGACTCCTTCTGCTCCCAGGTCGGGCAGCTTTGCCAGCTGAACTACATCAGCCGCTCGGCCCGGGACGTGAGCGAGACCTACTACGACCTTGAGTCGCGTCTTGCCACGCAGCAGACCAAGCTTGAGCGCCTGCAGGAGCTGCTGAGCAGGGCCGAGACGATGGAGGACATCATCACCATTGAAAGCGCCATATCCGAGACCGAGCTTGAGATAGAGTGGCTCACGGGAGACCTGCGGCATTACGACTCTCTGGTAGGCTACTCGACCATAAACATCTCCCTTGACGAGGTCTACCGTCTCGAGGAGGTGGAGCAGCCGGTCATCGGCTTCGGCGCGAAGCTGGCCGCGGCGCTGAAAAACGGCGGCGCGGGCTTCATCTGGGCCATGCAGGGCCTCCTGCTTGGCTTTGCCAACCACTGGGTCGGCTGGCTGATATTCCTTGGGATAGCGGCCGTGGCCGTGGCTGTCATGCGCCGGAGACGCCGGCGGAAAAACAGCGGCTGGGACAAGAAGGACGAAAACTGACTGCCAGTCCGGGACCATGCGTAAAACGGGAGGCCTGCACAGGCCCTGTAGGGGCGTGATATTGGCCGCGCCTGAAGGCGCGGTGAAACGGTCTGCCGAGCGCATAAGGTCTGCGAGCGGCCCCACGAAGTGGGGCCGCTTTTACTTGCTCTTATTGTGAAAAAACAGCCTCCGGATTTTTATCCGGAGGCTGTTTGGGTGATGCCGGCGCCTGATTATTCGTCCTTTATCGCAGCCTGCGCCGCGGCCAGTCTTGCAATCGGCACACGGAAGGGAGAGCAGGAGACATAGTCCAGCCCTATCCTGTGGCAGAACTCAACGGAGGACGGGTCGCCGCCGTGCTCGCCGCAGATGCCCACGTGCAGATGGGCGTTGGTGGAGCGTCCCCAGCGGGTGGCGTTGGAGATGAGGCGGCCCACGCCGTGCTGGTCGAGCTTGGCGAAGGGGTCGTTCTCGTAAATCTTCTTGTCGTAGTAGGCGTCCAGGAACTTGCCCGCGTCGTCGCGGCTGAAGCCGAAGGTCATCTGCGTCAGGTCATTCGAGCCGAAGGAGAAGAAGTCGGCCACCGGGG
>CATJWA010000012.1 GCA_949744025.1 uncultured Eubacteriales bacterium | reverse complement strand
GCGGGGGTGCCGCTGGCCGCTCCCTCGGCCAATCCCAGCGGCAGGGAAAGCCCGCTGACCGCTTTGCAGGTCGTGGCCTGCTTTGACGGGAAAATTGAGGCGATAATCGACGGGGGACCGTGCCGTGTCGGGACTGAGTCCACGATTATAGACATGAGCGCCGCGCCGTACAGGATTCTGCGTCAGGGCGCTCTGCCCGAGCGCGAGATAGCCGCGGCGCTGGCCGAGTCGATGACGCTTGTGGGCATAACGGGCGGCACGGGCTGCGGCAAGACCACGGCGCTGGGCGTGCTTGAGAACATGGGCGCGCTGATAATCGACTGCGACGAGGTTTACCATGAGCTGTGTCGCGGCAGTGAGGAGATGAAAGGGGAGATATGCGCTCAGTTCGGCGATGTCTGGGGGGAGAACGGGCTGGACAGGAAACGGCTCGGCGCGGTGGTGTTCCGTGATCCCGAGGCGCTGGAAAAGCTTAACGCCATAACTCACCGGTATGTAGACGCCAGGGTGGAGGAGCTTCTGCGCGGGCACGCGATGAACGGAGGCACTCTTGCCGCCATAGACGCCATAGCGCTGCTGGAGGGTGCTTTCGCAAAGCGCACGGCGTTTAATGCCGCGGTAACGGCTCCGGAGGCCGAGCGCGTGCGCCGGCTGGTTGCGCGCGAGGGTATAAGCGAGCAGTACGCGAAAATGCGCATTGCCGCACAGCGCGGCAGCGAATATTTTGAGGAGCACTGCGACTACGTGCTGAGAAACGACAGTGATATAAATACGTTCAGAAGTGAATGTGAAAAATTTTTTGCGGAGGTACTCGTAAATGTCTGAGGAAAATAAGGAACTGAGAAAAAATCTTTTTTATGAGCAGAAAAACGGCAATGAGCTTATCGACACGGCCGAGCGCATAGCCGTTGAGGACTATTGCGAGAAGTACAAGTCCTTTCTCAATAATGCGCGCACGGAGCGCGAGGCGGTCAGCCGCGCCATTGAGCTGGCGAAGCAGCACGGTTTTGTGCCATACACACCGGAAATGGATATAAGGCCCGGAATGAAGCTCTACCGCAGCAACCGCGGCAAGGCGCTTATGCTTGCCGTGGTGGGGAAAAAGTCGCTGTCAGAGGGCTGCAACATTGCTGCCGCGCATGTGGACGCGCCGCGCCTGGACCTCAAGCAGCTTCCGCTTTATGAGGACAGCGAGCTGGCGTATTTCAAAACGCACTACTACGGCGGGATAAAGAAATACCAGTGGGTGGCAATTCCTCTTGAGCTGCACGGCGTTGTTTCTCTCAAAAACGGGGAGACG
>CATJWA010000011.1 GCA_949744025.1 uncultured Eubacteriales bacterium | reverse complement strand
GAAAAAGTATTGCCGTTTCTGCCGCAAGCACACTGTTCACACCGAAACGAAGTAAGTTTCAGAAAGGACGAGCTATATGGCAAACAACGAAAAGGCAGTCACCACGAGCACGAACGCCGTGAAGAAGGAAACAGGCAAGAAGCTCGGCTTTGGACAGCGTGTTAAAAAATGGTTCCGCGAAATGAAAAGCGAGCTGAAGAAGGTCATCTGGCCGACACCGAAGCAGACCACGAACAACACCGCGGTCGCGCTTGTCGTGATGGTCGGCGCGGCCGTCGTAATCTGGGGCTTTGACGAGCTGGCTCAGTTCGTGGTCAGAGCCGTGATTACTCTGGCGGGTTGAGCGCGCGATGGCCGAGAACGCGAGCTGGTATGTGGTTCACACATACTCCGGATATGAAAACGCCGTCGCCGCGGCGATTATGAAGGCCGCGGAAAACCGCCGGATGCAGGACCTCATTCAGGAGGTCAACATCCCCCTGGAAACCGTTACGGAGCACACCGACGAGGGCGAAAAGACCTATGAGCGCAAGGTTTTTCCCGGCTATGTGCTGGTGAAGATGATTCTCACCGACGAGAGCTGGCACCTTGTGCACAACGTCCGCGGCGCCACGGGCTTCGTGGGGAGCGACGGCAAGGCTATACCGCTGACAACGCAGGAAATTTACGCGCTGGGCGTTGAGCGCCACGAGATTATTGTGGGCTACGACGTCGGCGACACCGTGAAGGTCATCGACGGGCCGCTCGAGGGCTTCCTCGGCACCGTGGACGAGCTCGACGCGGAAAAGGACAGGGTCCGGGTCATCGTTTCGATGTTCGGACGCGAAACTCCGGTGGACCTTGAGCTGGATCAGGTCGAGCCGGTTGAAGAATAATTTTAAACTCGCTTTGAATCTCTTGCGAATCCGGGATTTGCGCACGGTAACGTTATTGCGTATTTAATCCGGGAATAGAAAAAAATCAGGAGGTGCACTTAAAAGTGGCACAGAAAATAGTAGGATATGCAAAGTTCCAGGTTCCCGCGGGAAAGGCAACCCCTGCTCCTCCCGTGGGCCCCGCGCTTGGTCAGTACGGCGTCAACATCGGACTGTTTACCAAGGACTTTAACGAGCGCACGAAGGGCGACATGGGCATGATGATTCCCGTTATCGTCACCGTGTATGCCGACCGCAGCTTCACTTTCGTAACCAAGACTCCGCCGGCCTCCCTGCTTATCAAGAAGGCCTGCGGCATCGAGACCGCCTCCGGCGTCCCCCAGAGGGACAAGGTCGCCACCATCAGCAAGGAGGACGTG
>CATJWA010000010.1 GCA_949744025.1 uncultured Eubacteriales bacterium | reverse complement strand
AACGGCGGGCGCGGTCTGCCGTTTCTGACCTCGCCTTAAGCAATAATTTTCGCTTCTTTGTTACGCTTACGCTTAGCTCCGAAAAAGTTGACCGCTACGATGTCGGTGCCGTGACGAAAAAGCTTAACGCATGGCTTGACAATCAGGTGCGCCGCCGCGGGCTGGCTTATGTCCTTGTGGCCGAGCGCCACAAGGACGGGGCCGTTCACTTTCACGGCTTCTTCAACGACGTGCTTGCCACCGTGGACAGCGGGACTATATCCATTAATGGGCGGCCGAGAAAGCCGCGCAGCGCGCGTCAGCGCGCCGAATGGCTCGCCGACGGCGGGCATGTGGTGTACAACCTTCCTGCGTGGACGCTGGGCTTTACGACGGCTATAGAGCTTTATGGAGAGCGCAGCAGCGCCGTGGGCTATGTCTGCAAGTATATCACCAAGGCCGAGGAGAAGGTTGGCGGGCGCTGGTATTACTCGGGAGGTGAGCTCAGGCGACCGGAGGTTTCCTTCTGCGATGTGGACTTTAACAAGTTTTCGGAGCTTGAGGGATACCGTTTCCGCGTTGACAGCATCGGCGTTGAGATGCTAAAATTGAAAGTGGAGGGAGGAAGAAATTGTGAGGAATCCTTTTGAGCTTATGGAGATGTTCGGGGTTAATATCCGTAATCAGGGGGCTTTGGATTTTGGAGAGCTCTGCCAGCGCCTTGCGCTGGATATGCAGCGCGGCGGGCGGTATGCGTACAGCATGAGCGACACTGTCATTTGCATGATGAAGGACAAGCGGGTTTCGCGGCGGCTGCTGTATGCACGCATGAAGCAGAGCATTCAGCCATTGCTTGATGCGGAGCCTGATACGCTTTGGGCGCTGGGTATCAGGCCGCCGCGAAAGCCTATGACTACGGATTTGGCGGTATCTGTTGCGCAATGGATTATTGAGGAGTGACGGGGATGAAAACAGCGGCGGAGCTTTGTGACTTGTTGGAGGAATTTGACGTGAACATATGCAGCGACGCGGCGCGCGATTTTGTGGAGCTTTGCGAGGCTCTGGCTTTCTCTATAGGCGCGGAAGGGCGCGGGCAATGCAATGTTGCGGGGGATGTTATATGGCTCGCCGAGAGGCGGGAAATGCCGTTGCGGCGCTTGTATGAGCAGATTGACCGCGAGGTATGCGATAAGCTCATGGCCGACCCTGCAAGGCTGTTTGATGTCGGTGTGCCGCTGCCGCGTAAGTTTACGACATCGGGCCTTGTGGTGGCGCTCGGGCGCTGGATGGCTGGGCTTT
>CATJWA010000009.1 GCA_949744025.1 uncultured Eubacteriales bacterium | reverse complement strand
CTTTTTTCGAGCCTCGATATATCTTGTTACAAAATCCTGTGTCATATCTACCCCTGTGATAAATCGCCCGCACAGCGGGCTGAAATTTTTTATAGGGGTATTATACAATAAATCCGGCGCATTAACAAGCCACAATCACATCAGAATCTCCCGCAGCCCCTGAACAGCTCTCCTTTCCAGCCTTGATACCTGAACCTGAGACACGCCGAGCACCTTTGCCGCACGGTCCTGGGTCATGCCGTGGAAAAAGCGCAGAGCTATGACCATGCGCTCTTTTTCCGGTAATTGCTTTATGGCCTCGTCAAGCGTAAAGCGTTCAATAAGGCGCTCCTCCTGCCCGTAGTCTCCGAGCACGTTTTCCAGAGTAAAGTTTTCGTCGCCGTTCTCCTTTTGAAGTGACTCCGCCGGTCCTGCTGCGGTTTCGGCAAAGGTTATGTCCTCCACGGTGATGCCCGTGGCCTCGGATAACTCTGAGAGCGTCGGTTCACGCCCAAGCTTCTGCTCAAGGCTTGTCCGTTCGTTTCGTATAAGCTGCGCGCGCTCCTTTATCCCGCGGCTGACCTTAACCGCACCGTCGTCTCGCAGAAAGCGCCGTATTTCTCCGGAAATCTTCGGCACGGCATACGTGGAAAACTGTGTGCCAAAGCTCGTGTCAAAGCCCTGTATGGCCTTTAGAAAACCAATACAGCCAAGCTGGTATAGGTCATCCGGTTCAACGCCACGACCGAAAAAACGCCGCGCCACGCTCCAGACAAGCCCGCAGTTGTCCTCAATAAGCTTCTGCGCGGCATCCTTGCTTCCTTCCTGTGCCTGAGCTATCAGCTCAAGCGTATCCTCACGCATCACAGCCTTGACCTTATCCTTTTAGACATGATTACAGTTGTACCTTTTCCGCTTCTGGAGCGCACTCGCATACGGTCCATGAAGCTGTCCATTATGGTAAAGCCCATGCCGCTTCTCTCCTCTCCGCCGGTGGTAAAAAGCGGCTGCATGGCCTTTTTGACATCCTCAATGCCGCACCCCCTGTCCTTGATGGTTATTTCAAGAAACTCGCCATCATATATCCTCGCTTTAAGCTGCACGATGCCAATCTGTTCGGGATAGGCATGGACAATCGCGTTTGTCACCGCCTCGCTAACAGCGGTTTTGATATCGCCAAGCTCGTCCAGCGTCGGGTCAAGCTGCGCGGCAAACGCCGCCACTGCTGAGCGGGCAAAGCTTTCATTGCTGCTTCTGCTGGGAAATTCAATTTTTATGTAGTTGTCATTTTTCATTTT
>CATJWA010000008.1 GCA_949744025.1 uncultured Eubacteriales bacterium | reverse complement strand
TACTTGGCGCGCTCGAGGTCCACCTTGACCTCGGAGGGGCTCGCCAGGGGGGCGTAGGTGCCTATCTCCTCTATAAAGCGTCCGTCGCGGGCAAAGTGGGAATCCGCCACGACGATGCGGTAGTAGGGGTTCTTCTTCGCGCCCATTCTGCGCAGTCTGATTTTGACCATGTATGTTCACCTCCATATTGCTTTCTTTTCTATATGCAAAGCGCCTTCAGCGCCAGCAATCAAATCTGAGCAAGCCTCGCAGAGTTCGCGCCTGCAGGCGCGAAAAAATTGAAATTGTTTTTCCGGCGGCATGTACGTCGGAAAAACTCTCTGCGCGCAGCGTGCGTGCGAGCAAAGTGAGTGCGCGTAGCGTAGCGAGTCTTTTTCAAATCAGAGGCAACGCCTCTGATTTGATTAAAATCCGAAGCCACCCATGCCCGGCAGACCGCCCATTTTCTGCATCCTTTTGAGCTTCTTGCCGCCCATGCCGTTGACCTGCTTTATCATCTTCTGCATGGCCTCAAACTGCTTGAGCAGACGGTTTACATCCACGACGTTGGTGCCGCTGCCGGCGGCTATGCGCTTTTTGCGGCTGTTGCCGATTATATTCGGGTTCTCCCGCTCCTTCGGCGTCATGGACAGAATTATCGCCTCGGTGCGCGCCATGGCCTTTTCGTCCACCGCCGCGCCCGACAGAGCCTTTGCGTCCACGCCCGGGACCATCGCGAGGATATCCTGCATCGAGCCCATGCTCTTTAGCTGCACAAGCTGGTCGTAAAAGTCCGCGAGGGTAAATTTGTTGGCCCGCAGCTTTTCCTCAAGCTCCCTGGCCTTTTTCTCGTCAAGACTCTGCTCGGCCTTTTCTATGAGCGTGAGCACATCGCCCATACCCAAAATACGGCTGGCCATGCGCTCGGGATGGAACACCTCTATCTGGTCGAGCTTCTCGCCCGTGCCGGCGAATTTTATCGGCTTGCCCGTCGCCGCCTTTACCGACAGCGCCGCGCCGCCGCGGGCGTCGCCGTCCAGCTTTGTGAGCATTATGCCGTCTATTCCCAGAGCCCCGTCAAAGGCCGTGGCCGCGTTTACCGCATCCTGACCGGTCATCGCGTCCACTACAAGCATTATCTCCGCCGGCTCGGTCACGGCCTTTATATTGCGCAGCTCGTCCATAAGCTGCTCGTCTATATGCAGGCGGCCTGCGGTGTCCAGAAACACAAGGTCATTGCCGTACTTCTTCGCGTGGGCTATGCCGGCCTTGGCAAT
>CATJWA010000007.1 GCA_949744025.1 uncultured Eubacteriales bacterium | reverse complement strand
CTGCTGAAGAAAAAGGGACTTGCCGGCGGCCTTACCGTTTCGGACGAAACGCGGGAGATACCCGGCGGACTCATTGTAAAGCAGGGCGATATCGAGGTAAACTGCTCGGTGGATATTCTGGTGCAGCTGTACAGAAACGAGCTGGCCTCCCAGGTTGCCGAGATACTGTTTGCATGAGCGAATATATGACAAGGAGGAAGACACTTGTCAAAGAAGGTTAAGAATACAGATTACCTGTGCCTGTCGGCGATGCTCCGGGCCAGAGAGGCGAAGATGCTCGGCCGCGATAAGCTCGAGCGCCTGCTCACCGAGCCGTATGCCGACGCGGCCAGGGCCCTGACCGACTGCGGCTACGAGGACATGTCGGAGATGGATACCCGCGGAATAAACGAAGCCCTTGGCCGCCACCGCGCGGCGGAGCTTGCCGAGGTGTACGACATGTGCCCCGACAAGAGGGTCGTGGACGTATTTCGTCTCAAATATGAGTACCATAACGCCAAGGTCATAGTCAAGTCCGGCGGTGCCGGCGGGGAGGGACTGCTCTCAGGCTCCGGCCGCTGTGAGGCAAAGGAGCTGCTCGCGGTCTACGAGTCCGGCGAGAACACGGACCTGAGCGAAACACTTGCCGAGGCGATGGCTGAGGCGAAGGTTACGCTTGCCAGAACCGGAAATCCGCAGCTTGCCGACTTCATTCTCGACCGCGCGTATTTCAGCGAGCTGACCCGGCTTGCGCAGGAGATAGGCGACGGATTTATAAGCGGGTATGTCAGGATGCTCATAGACAGCGCGAACGTGCGCATAGCGGTGCGCGCCCAGTCGATTGAGGGCAGCGCCGGCCAGCTTGCCTCGGCGCTGATATCGGGGGGCACCGTTGACCCCGACGAGGTCCGCCGCAGCATGGAAAGCCGCGACGCGCTTGTGCAGCTTTACGCCAACACAATGTTTGCCGAAGCCGTGCAGAAGGAGGGCATGACCGCCTTTGAGCTTGCCGCGGACAACGCAGTGAACGCGTTTCTGGCCGACTCCGAGCTTGTATCCTTCGGCCCCGCGGCCATTGCCGGTTACCTTGCCGCGGTCGAGAACGAGATTACGGCCATACGCATTATACTCACGGGCAGACTCATGGGTATAGACCCGAAGCTGCTCAGGGAAAGGCTGCGTGAAAGCTATGTATAAAATAGCGGTTATAGGCGGCAGCGACAGCG
>CATJWA010000006.1 GCA_949744025.1 uncultured Eubacteriales bacterium | reverse complement strand
GGCGAGGCCCAGAAGCTGGTGGAGGAAAAAATGCTCGGTCCCTACGGCGAGTCCTACCTGCCGTTAGGCAATCTGCGCATTTGCTTTCCCCACGGCGAGGAAACTGCCCATTACCGCCGCACCCTTGACCTGGAGACCGCTATCGTCACCGTCAGCTATGAGGCCGACGGCGTCAGCTACACCCGCCAGGTCTTTGCCAGCCGCCCTGATGCGCTGCTGGCGGTGCGCCTTCAGGCCTCTGAGGCCATGAAAACAGTCAAAATTCAGCTGGATTCTCAGCTGAAAATAGACGACACCCGATTCGACGGCCGGTCTGTCGATTATGACATCCGCTGTCCGGAACACGTCGACCCGGTCTATGTCCAGGACGGCGAGCCGATCATCTGGGGGAGCAAGGGCAGAAAGATCCCCTCCCGCCTGACTGTTGCCGATACCGACGGCAGCGTCAGCTGGGCAGACGGCGTCCTGGAAATTTCCGGCGCCTCTTCGATTCTTCTGCTTTTTTCAGCGATCCAGCTGACCGAAAAGCCGCCGCTCTATCCCGTGCTTCTCTCTCATCATCTGGTGGATTATCAGCAGCGCTATCGCCGGGTGGAGCTGGATCTGGGGCCGCAGCTTGACCTGCCGACCGACGAGCGGCTGCAGCGGCTGCGGGACGGCGGGGAGGACAACGGTCTTTACGCCCTTTATTTCCAGTACGGCCGTTATCTGCTGATCAGCTCGGCCAACGAAGACAGCACCCTGCCGCCCAACCTGCAGGGGATCTGGTGCTGGGAGATGCGCCCGCCCTGGAGCAGCAATTTTACCGTCAACATCAACACCGAAATGAACGTCTGGCCCGCCTTGAGCTGCGCCCTTCCCGAAGCGCTCGTTCCTTATTTTAAGCTGCTTTCCCGGCTGGCGGAAAGCGGGAAGGAGGTCGCTCGCTGCTGGTTTGGCTGCCGGGGCTTCTGTGTCGCCCACAATGTGGACGGCTGGGCGCCGGCCAATCCTGTCGGCGTCTATTTCGGTCACGATACCGGCCGGGTGGGGAGCGCGGTCTGGGCGATGTACACCGGCGCGGGGGCCTGGATGTGCCAGGAGCTTTGGCGCAGCTATGAGTACCATCCTGACACCGCTTTTCTGCGGGAAACGGTGCGGCCTATTCTGCATGACGCAGCGCTGTTTTACTGCGATTTTTTGACAGAGGAAAACG
>CATJWA010000005.1 GCA_949744025.1 uncultured Eubacteriales bacterium | reverse complement strand
GCCTCCGGCAGACCGCCCACCGCAGCCGTTCCAGACAGTCCCCCTCCAGCTCCTCAAGCAGTTTCTCCGTCATGCGTTGTCCGTTTCCACCCTTCTTGCCGCCACAACGCGAATTTTCTCCGCCACCAGCTCGGACAGCCGCCCGTCCTCGGCAATCTCGCTCCAGTTGCAGCCCGTGTAAACAACCCGCCTGTCAGGCTTGACGATAACCAGCGAAAAATTCTCCAGAGTGTGAAAATCAATCCCGTCGCTTATCGCCTCGTCCGTGGCGTAGAGCCTCGTCAGCTCCACCACATAGGACGGCTGATTGGTAATCGTCGCCACAGGCTCGCTCTCGCCGAAGGCCTCGATAACCCTCTCCGTCTTTTTCGCGCTGCAAGCGTAGCTCTGCACCACCGCAATCTTCTTTCCGTCCGCCTCCAGATAAATATCGCTGCTCGTCGGAAACCCCGCAATACTCATAAAATTCCTCCTTAAAAATGCGCCCCTGCAATGCGCGAATAAAAGCCTCGCAGAGTTTGCGCCCGCAGGCGCGAATAAATTTTAATCGTTTTTTCGGCGACATGCGCGTCGGAAAAACTCTCTGCGCGAAGCGTGCGTCGAATTGCCCGCCCACGGCGGGCAACCGAGGCGCGAAGCGAAGCGACTTCACCTCAATTACAGGTAAATGTCACACCGTGACATTTACCTGTAATTGAATTTTATTCAGCCCATGCGCCACCACGAACGAAAACGACACCACGCATACGCTCCCGTCCTCGCCGCCCGGCTGCACGCTCACGTCGCCGTAGCTGTCGATAAACTCGCGCCTGAGGCTCTCCTCCAGCTCGATAATCACCTGCGTGCGTATGGCCCCGCGAGTCTGGGCGTTGTTCTTCGCCCTTGCGAATTTTGCCCGCAGGCTGTCGCGTATGCGCGGAATAACGCTGTTGACCACTAAAATCGTGCTCAGCTCGCGCCAGGTCGTGTCCGGCGCGCCGCCGCTCGTGCTGCGCGTGGTTATCCCGCGTATCACGCTTATCTCCCCCGACACGCTCTCCAGCGGCGTCACGCCCCCGCGCACCAGCAGCGTAATGTCCGCGTCGGAAAAGTTGGCCCCGATACCGCCCAGGCCGCGCAGCGCCGCCCCGTTCACCGGCAGCGCGGGGTCGTCCCGACTGGCCAAAACACCGCACAG
>CATJWA010000004.1 GCA_949744025.1 uncultured Eubacteriales bacterium | reverse complement strand
CGCCGAAATCCGCGCGCTCGCGCACCTCGGCCGCGGCGGGAGGGGCGTCGTTTACAACGGCATTGCCGCGCAGGTAGGCGAGCATCGCCTCCAAAATTATCACATAGCCCTTGCCGCCGGCGTCTATGACGCCCGCGCGCTTGAGCACGGGGTTCTGCTCCACGGTCAGAGACAGCGCCTGCTTGGCCGAGGCTATGGCCGCTTCAAGCGTCAGCTCCACGTCGGACTGCTCGCGCGCCATCTCCAGCGCCGCGTTCGTCGCCGCGCGCGACACGGTCAGTATCGTGCCCTCGGCCGGCTTCATAACGGCCTTGTAGGCCACGTCCACTCCGTCGCACATCGCGCTTGCAAACTGCTCGGCATATGCGCGTTCCTGACCCTTCAGGGCCTTCGAGATTCCGCGGAACAGCAGCGAGAGAATAACGCCGGAGTTTCCGCGCGCGCCGCGCAGCAGGGCCGAGGCCGCCTTGTCCGCGGCGTCGCCGATGCTCTCATATTTCTTCTTCCGGAACTCGCCCGCCGCGCACGAGAGCGTAAGTGACATGTTCGTGCCCGTGTCTCCGTCCGGCACAGGGAAAACATTCAGCTCGTTGACA
Organism: uncultured Eubacteriales bacterium; assembly: GCA_949744025.1. Classification (GTDB taxonomy): domain Bacteria; phylum Bacillota; class Clostridia; order Oscillospirales; family Oscillospiraceae; genus JAMPGF01. The sequence goes on along the minus strand of CATJWA010000004.1, from coordinate 456 downwards.
AGCTGCTTGTTGGCCTCGAGCGCGTCCGACGCGCACATGAGCATTTCGCAAAACTGCTTTCCGCTTATATATTCTTTCAAGGTCGGTTTACCTCCGCAAGTCCCGCGCCTGCCTGACCAGGCGGTGCGGACGACATATTTTTTATTTTGTCCGGGCTGCGCGCGGTTGGATTAATCGAGTATCATCGAATCGACAAATACGTCAACCTTTTTCACCGGCACACCGGTGACCTGATTGACCTTATAGCTGACCTCGCCCATAATGCTCGCGCCCAGGGCGGCCACGTTCACGCCGTGGTCCACGACTATGTGCAGCGCAATGCTGGCCGTGTCGTCGTCGTTGAAGGTGACGAAAACGCCCTTGGACATCGACTCGCGGCTGAGCAGACGGTAAAACCCGCTCTCCTTGCTCTTTCCGGCCATTCCCTTCACGCCGAAGCAGCGCGCGGCCGCGTCG
>CATJWA010000003.1 GCA_949744025.1 uncultured Eubacteriales bacterium | reverse complement strand
CTAGAGCGGCGGTACGCTCGTTCAGCGCGGCGGCGACGGCCGCGCCCCTGAGTATTTCAGCACTCATTCAAAAGCCTCCGCTTAAAATCATGGAATGATTATAGCCTGAGCCTGTGCCCCGTGTCAAGAGGCTAAGCGGTTCCGCTGCCACGGACGGTTGGGGGAGCTTTTCGCAAAAGTGTGCAAAATGCACGGTTTTTCGGCAAAAAGCGCGGCGCACGCCGTGGGCAAAGGTAATTGACATTGCTGGAAAAGCGTAGTAAAATTACCATGGTCTTCTGTGCGAAATGAAGCTTTTAATGCATTTTCGCCTCAGCGGACCGGATATGTGCATATAAAAAATCGAAATTATTTTTTGGAGGTTACTAACTATGGTATTCGATGCGATTGCGGAGCTTATAGCCGAGAGAAACGACTGCGACAAGTCTGACATAACGATGGATTCCAGCTTCAGGGATTTGGGAATTGACTCCCTGGACACCGTGGAGATGCTCATGAACCTTGAGGACAAGCTGGGCAAGGAGATTGAGCTTGAGCAGGCTGTGGAGACGGTGGGCGATCTGGTGCGCTACATCGAGGACAGAATCTGAGCGGATGATTAAATCTGAGCTTTGCCGGGTGCTCGGGATAGAGTATCCGGTGCTTCAGGGGGGCATGGCCTGGGTGGCGGACGGACGTCTGGCTGCGGCGGTGTCCAACGGCGGCGGCCTTGGCATAATCGCGGCCGGCAACTCCGGACCGGAGCCGGTGCGTGGGCAGATTAAGCTTGCCCGCGAGCTGACCGATAAGCCCTTCGGCGTGAACATAATGCTCATGAGCCCCCATGCCGACGAGATTGCCGAGCTTGTGGCCGAGGAGCGGGTACCCGTTGTCACAACCGGCGCGGGAAATCCCGCGAAATATATGGCAAAATGGAACGAGACGGGCGTCAAGGTTGTCCCTGTCGTGGCCAGCGTGGCGATGGCGAAGCTGATGACGCGGGTTGGCGCCTCGGCGATTATCGCCGAGGGCGGCGAGAGCGGCGGACACGTCGG
>CATJWA010000002.1 GCA_949744025.1 uncultured Eubacteriales bacterium | reverse complement strand
TATCGCCATTGCTACAACTGAATTTGTGACAGAAACTACATTTTCTGGTGGTCTGTCAAACTTTTCCGCGAATCTTGCAGACATTCTTAGAGACCATGGACATGTAGTAGACGTATTTGTCATATCAAATGTGAATGAACGAATCATGTGGAAAAATGGAATTCGGGTTTATCGTATTAAATATGAAAGAAACAAAGAGATTCCAACATGGATTCCCACTGTACGTTTGCGAAGAAACTTGTTGACATTGTGGTGTCTATTTGGGATGAGTTATATTATAAATAAAAAAATTAAGGAAGAGCATCAAAGAGAGGCATATGACGTGATTCATTTTTGTGATGCGGGAATACTTTTTGCGTATAGTACAAAAAGTATTCCTCATGTTACACGTTTGTCGAGCAGCCCTTGCGTTTGGCGAGCAGCCCTTGCGTTTGGCGAGCAGCCCTTTGATTTACAAAAAGCGTTAAAGGATAATGGATTGAGTGATTATTTTTATAATATTGCAATAAGAAAAGAAAAAAATATAATTGCTCCCAGCCATTTAATAGCTGATATAGCGTGGAAAAAATATAGAAAAAAGGTAACGGTAATAGAAAGCCCTTTTTGTACCAGTATTGATTTACTAGATGATAAACTTTATAGAGAATATCTGAAAGAGAAAAGATATTTTCTCTTTTATGGTACATTAAACTTTTTAAAAGGGATACAAAATATTGGGCGGATATTGCCACAACTTTTTAGAATGTATCCTGACTATTATTTTGCTTTTTTAGGCAAAGATTTAACTTTGAAGTGGCAGAATAAAGAATTGCGTGCCTCAGAATTGTTAATTCAAATGGCAGGTGAATTTAGGAATAGGGTTATTTTGATTCCGCCTACATCTGTGAAAGAACAAGTATATGATGTTGTTTCAAAGGCAGAATTAATTGTTCTTCCATCTAGAGTGGACAACCTGCCAAATACCTGTATAGAAGCGATGTCTCTTGGTAAGATAGTAGTAGG
>CATJWA010000001.1 GCA_949744025.1 uncultured Eubacteriales bacterium | reverse complement strand
GCTGATAGCGGACGTGCCGTTTGAGGAGATAAGCATCGCGGAAATCTGCGCCGAAATCGGGCTGTCCGTGGGCTCATTCTACCACTATTTCACGAGCAAGTCCGACCTGCTCATCGGGCTGCTGTGGCTGATTGACGGGGACATGCAGGAGAGGGTTTTTCCGCTTATGACGAACTACGACGAGCTGGAGAACCTGAGAATTTTCGCGCACGGCTGGGCAGAGCATGTCGCCGCGCACGGTATTGAGCGCTCGCGGCTTATCTCGGCAATCGACCCGGACTGTCCGGACCTGGCGGAGCGGGAGCGGCCGTCGGTGAAGAAGCTCGGCGAGGTAATCTCGCGCGGACAGCTCAGCGGTCAGATTACGCACAGGGTGGAGGCGCAGGAGCTGGTTGAGGATTTTCTGCTGATGCTGCGCGCCGTTACCATGGACTGGTCGCGCAGGGGCGGGAGATATGACGTGGTGGCGCGCATGGACCGTTTTGCGGCCGTGGCGGTAAGGGCGTTTCGGGCGTGAGAACGCTCCCGGGACCGGCGCGGCTTTTGGGGATTCGCGCGGTGACGCGGCGCGGCGTGAGCGTGCGCAGCACGCGGAATTTTCAATTAAGGCATTTTCCCAATTAGCATAAAAAGCCCGGCGCAGCTTTGCGGGCTGCGCCGGGCTTTTGCGGGAAAGGCGGGGCGGGATTATTTTCCGTATTTTTCCACGACGAAGATAGAAAACCGCTTTTCCTTGGGAAGATAGTAGGGGAAGTCGGCGCGTCCGGTCTCGGTAAGCTGCTCGGCGAGATAGGCATCGGGGCTTTGGCCGGGACGGGGTCTGGCGTAGGCTTCGGCGAAGCGGCGCGCGTCGTCAAGGCTGTGAAAGGGCTGGCCGTGACTCAGGGTGCAGTCACGGCGGGTATAGTCCAGGCCGCGGCCGTCCAGCGCGGCGGCGACGGTGTCGGCGTTATTATCGCCGTGCAGACGGATTTTTTCCGGCGGAGTGCCGGGGGCCGGGGGAGCGTGGGTCACGGCGATG